>CAYLYN010000019.1:0-35444 GCA_964387565.1 uncultured Rikenellaceae bacterium
AATGTGCTGAAAGTGCCATGACTGCACTTAAAATTCTGGAATCGGAGAGTTTTAATATTATCCTGGCTGATATAAAAATGCCGGGAATGGACGGTCTTGAGATGCTTAGGAGAATAAAGGTACTGAAGGCCGAAGCAATTGTTATTGTAATGACTGCTTTCGCAACTGTTGATACTGCTGTTCAGGCTTTGAAGGACGGAGCTTTCGATTATGTTACCAAGCCGTTCGACCCGGATGATTTATCGCACCTGATAAGAAATGCCTCCAAACAAATTGCACTTGCTGAGGAGAATGAAAATCTCAGAAACAGGGTAGTCACGCTTGAAAGTGTGGAAGACCTGATTGGAAACAGTGAGGCGATGAAGAAAGTTCTGAAGGATATTGAGAATGTGGCTCAGTCAAATTCATCAGTTGTCATTACCGGCGAAAGCGGTACCGGAAAGGAGCTTGTAGCCAGAGCAATTCATGCCAATTCCCCGAGGCGTTTTTTCCCCCTTGTGAGTGTTCATTGCGGTGCTCTTACAGAGAGTCTTCTCGAGAGCGAATTATTCGGTCATGAAAAAGGTGCTTTTACAGGTGCTATGTATAACAGAAAAGGCCGATTTGAAATGGCCGACAATGGAACGATCTTTCTGGATGAGATAGCTACCATATCAACAAAAATGCAGATCGACCTTCTCCGTGTCCTTGAATCGAAGAAGTTTACCCGGGTTGGAGGTAATAAAGAGATATCTTCCGATTTCAGGGTAATATGCGCAACAAACAGGGACCTTAAGGCTCTTGTTGAAAAAGGAGAGTTCCGTGAAGACCTGTACTACAGGCTGAATGTAGTTAATATTTATGTGCCTCCTCTGAGAGAGAGATTAGAGGATATCCCTCTGCTTGTTGATTATTTTATCAGGAAATACTGTACTTCGATGAACAAGATACCTGCCACAATCGAACCTTCAGCTTTGAAAAGGCTTGAGGAGTTTAATTATCCGGGTAATGTAAGAGAGCTGGAAAACATGATTGAGAGAGCAATTGTCGTCGGAAACGGGAAAAAAATAACTCTGAAGGATCTGCCACTTGAGAAATCAGTGGTAACTAATTCAGTCGAAAGTCTGGATGACCTGGAAAGAGACCATATTCAGAAGATGCTCAACAAATACAACTGGAATATATCACGAACTGCAAAAGCACTTAATATTGACAGGGTTACACTTTATAACAAAATCTCAAAATTCGGATTAAAGCCTGTCGGTTGAGATTATGGATTTCCAGAATATCACATTGGTGCCGGTGGGTTATATCGAGGAGATATTCCTGAAAAGTGTTGTCGAGGCAGCCGGAAAGGAGTTTGGTCTGCCGGTAATAATCAAAGAGGGATTCATTGATATATCTGAATTTTACGACCCTGTACGGAGACAATATAACGGGACAAAACTTCTGAAAGAAATTGATTCTAATTATGCTTCAGATAATACTAAGACTCTGGGATTATTCAGCATCGATCTCTTTATTCCTATCCTGACCTTTATTTTTGGACAGGCTTACCTTAACGGCCGATCCGGAATAGCTTCTTATTACCGTTTAAGCAATGAGCGTTATGGCATAAATGGTGATAATAAAATAGTTTCCGGACGATTTCAAAAGGAGGTTATACATGAGCTTGGACATACTTTTGGTCTTGTTCATTGCTATACACCAACATGTGTGATGCGCTCCAGCACCTATGTTGAGGATATTGACCAGAAAGATTTCTATTTTTGTTCTCAATGCAGAACAAAAATAAATGAAACAATACCCCCATTATCAATAATAAAAACCTGACAAAATGAAAAAGATTACCCTTCTCGGCACAGGACTTATTGGGACTTTTTATACAATGTCTCTTCATGCACAACGGAGGAAAGATGTCATTCACACAGTCTGCTCAATACCTGAATCAGCTGCCAGGGAATTTGCCCGGAAATATAATATCCCTAAATATACAGCAAGTTTAAGAGAGGCTATCATGGACAGGGAAACTGAGGTTGTGATAGTCGCCCTTCCAAACTATCTTCATAAAGAGGCTATTATGATGGCCTGCGAGGCAAAAAAACATATTCTCTGTACGAAGCCCCTGGCTCTTAATGCAGCAGAAGCAAAAGAGATACTAGTTGCAGTTGAAGCAGCCGGAGTTTTTCATGGTTACCTAGAAGATCTTGTTTACACTCCAAAAACAATTAAAGCTGTTGATATGGCAGCTAATGGTTCATTTGGAAGAATTTTATGGACAAGGTCAAGGGAAGCCCATTCAGGCCCCCACAGCGCATGGTTCTGGGACAAGAAGCAGTCAGGAGGTGGTGCCCTGGTTGACATGGGATGTCATTGCATAGAAATCGGAAGGAGCTTTATTGGCAAGGATGTAAAGCCTGTTGAAGTAATGTGCTGGGCCGACACCCAGGTAAAACCTATCGAAGCAGAAGATCATGCTATAGCTCTTATAAAGTACGAGACAGGTGCAGTTTCCCAGGTTGAGGTGAGCTGGAATTTCAGGGGTGGTATGGACCTGAGGGATGAGGTATCAGGAACTGAAGGAACTGTCAGGCTGGATCACTGGCTGAGAACGGGATTTGAAGTCTTTACAAGTGGCAGCACCGATAAATATGTTTCTGAAAAAACAGAGAGTGATGCAGGATGGTTGTTCCCGGTGGGTGATGAGGTGCATGCCCTTGGATATCCTCATATGTTTACCGATATGTTTGATTCGCTTGATAACAAAATGGAACCACGAGAGACATTTTATGATGGTTATATTGTCAATGCCATAATGGATGCATGTTATAAATCGGCCCGGACTAAAAAGTGGGAAAATGTTGAGCTGGAAATCTGGAGAGGAAGAGAAGGGCTCTCGGCCGGGGTGGATCTTATTGATTATGATAAAGACCACTATCTTATTAAAAAAGAAGTTATGCCTGACGGAAAGACTAAACTGATGCTTAAGGAGAAATCGACCGGAAATATTATCCAGAAATATAATTAATGCAGTGACGGGTTCAAGCTCATGGTAATTTGCTGAAGTAATCATTTTTTACTATTTTTATCACCATTAATAACAAGATCTTCATTTCATGGATCTTACGCGCCTGATACGCGATAAAATGATGAAGGAACGCCTTATGTTCGTTTACAGAGGCGTTGTGACCAACGAGAATTCGGTACCGCTTCTGATGCTCCTTGAAAATGAGATGAAGGATGCGGATTATGGTTACGTAGGGAGAAAGCGTCTCTTTATGTTTGTCCTTGAAAGCCTTCAGAATGTATCGAGGCACAGCGACGATAACCAGCATGCAAACATGTCGATTGTTGTTTACTCAAAGAGTGACACAGGATACACTGTTACAACAGGAAATGTAATACCCAATGATAAGATCAATGGGCTTAAAGTCAGGCTTGATGAGATAAATAACCTTGAGACCGATGAAATAAGAAATGTTTACAGGCAGATGCTCAGCAATGCCGAATTCAGCAGCAAAGGTGGTGCCGGGCTTGGTCTGATTGAGATGGCTAAGAAAACGGGCAATAAACTTGATTATGATTTTATCCCGGTTGATGATGATTGCTCATATTTTATTCTAAGCAAAACAGTTGATTCAGGAGGTGTAGGGTCGCATGAGGAAAGTCCGAAGCAACAATTTACAGGATCAACCGTTACCCAGCTTGAGAAAATGATGGATGAGAATAACATCTATCTTATATGGTCAGGACATGTATCTCACGATATCGGTAAGGAGGTGATCTCATTCGCTGAAACCAAACTTGCAGAAGAAGCCGAGGTTGAATGGATGCAAAGAAAAAGAGTCTTCAGCACCCTCGTAGAACTGCTTGATAATGTTGAGAATAACAGTCCCGGTCAGGATATAGAGGAGAAATACGGCAAGCCCATTGCAATCATCAGATTCGTCGACAGGGTCTTTTACCTTACAACCGGAAATCTTGTAATAAATCAAAAGGTTCCGGAACTGAAAAGTAAGCTGGATGAGATAAACAGCAAGGACAAGGAAGGGCTCAAGGAACTTTTTGTAAAAGCACTTACAGAACAGATTACTGACGACGACAGTACCGGGAATATGGGTTTGATTGAGATGGCTAAGAAATCAGGAAGTAAGCTCAATTACCAGTTTGATACAATTAATGATTCTTATTCCTATTACATGCTGACAGTCAGCGTAAAGGAGAGTACCGACAGTTAGTCAAGCATGGTAAAAACAAGCTTCTCTCCATCCCAGGCTGCAAAATTTCCTGAATGAATCCAGTCTCCTAGAAAAAGGACTTCAGGGCCCTGCTTTAAAGTATAACTCATGGCAAGGTGCCTGTGACCAAAGATAAAGTAATCGATTTTTCCCCTGGAAGCTATATTGTTTGCATACCTTAACAGATCTTCTTTTTCCTCTCCAAGAAATTCCATTGTTAAGCCTTTTCCAAGGCGTGAGTTCAGAGACCAGTTATGACCTATCCCCATTCCTATTAAAGGATGAAGTGCCGAATACATCTTCCGGAGAGGCCTGTTCCTGAAAATTGACAGGAGTAATTTATAGCCAATATCTTTTGTTCCGAGTCCTTCGCCATGGGCGAGATGGAAAATCCTGTTGTCAAAAACTGTTGTTACAGGAGTGGTGTGAATTATCATGCCACATTCATCTGTAAGATAGTCTCCGACCCACATATCATGGTTACCTGTGAAAAAATGAACAGGAATTCCCGAGTCGGTAATTGAAGCTATTGTACCCAGAAATCGCGTAAAGCCTTTTGGAACGACAAATTTATATTCCCACCAGAAATCAAAAATATCACCAAGGAGATAAATCTCCCTGGCATCAGGTGCAATTGAGTTCAGCCATGCAACAACCTTTTTTTCCCTGGTAAGAGGTGGAGTTCCGGCAGGCAGGCCAAGATGAAAATCAGAAGCAAAATATATCTTACCATTCTCTCTCACAATACCGAGCTATTTGTTGAAAAGCTGTTCCAGTTTAAGTTTTAATGTTTTCCCATGAAGATTTGTGGCTTCAATATTGCCTTCCTTGTCAAAAAGATAGTTAGCAGGTAACTCCCTGACGTTAAACAGACGTGCAGTTGCCGGATCACCGGGATTGTTTTCCCGTGTATTTATCCAGGGCAGCTCATCAAACTTAACTGCTGATTTCCAGAGGTTGGTGTCAGCATCGACGTTGATCTGGTATATTTCAAATCCTTTTTTATTGTACAGTTTATATAATTCCTTTAGCTGAATATTCTCATTAATGCAATCCTTTGAGCCTACAGACCAGAATGTAACAAGAACATATTTACCTTTAAGTGATTCAAGCGATATTCTTTTCCCGTCAGGATTCTTAAGGTCGGGATTAAGCTTTATAGGCTCAAGCTGTTCTGACAACCGGGCAAGCTGATTAGCATTCATCTGCGTAAGTTCACTCTGGAAATCCCGTGAGAGAGCCTGTACATGCTTCGAATTGGGATAGTATTTTTTCAGTGAATCACTAAGGATTTTGAGATACTGAAGATCTTTCGGATCATAAAGGACATATGTGTCGGGATCAATTCGCTGATAAACAGCTTTAATAGCAGCCAGTGAAGTTGTATTTGTAATAATAAATTCGATATTTTTTTTCCTCTGAGACTTTATAAGTTCATTGAATTCAGTTTCCAGTTCCGGACCTTTAGTTTCAAAACCAGGCTCAGATGATGACTTAGTATAAACATTGCTGAGTGAGTCAAGTTTCTTCTTTGTTTTAATCAGGTTTTCATCAAGGGCCCTGAGCTTTTCAGATCCTGCTGATCCTGATACTTCATAATTTTCATATAATATCTGGCTGTTGAACCTTAAGCTGATCTTTTCACCGGGTTCAGCCAGAAGTGTAATAAAATTGTCAGGAGAAAGACTTATCACAAAGAAATCAGGCTCATTACTTTTCACCCTCGTATGGAATGTTCCTTTTTTACTGATTTTTACTGAATCTATCAGTACAGGGGTATTAATATCCATCCTGTTGATAAATATTGTTCCGGATTTCTTACCCTCAATAACACCATTTATTTTGAAAGAGTTCTTCTCCTTGCAACCGGAGTAAACTATTATAATTATCAGTAGGAATAATAGACGTTTCATGCAAAATCGGACTACAGGTTCTTTGTGATGAGATTTAATTTTTATCTGAATATTTCAGAGAGTTTTTTCTCAAGTTGATCGCCTCTCAGATTTGAGGCAACTATCCTCCCCTCCTTGTCAAGGAGATAATTTGTTGGTATTGATTCTATCCTGTATAGAGGTACAACAACGGAATTCCAGTATTTAACGTCGCTTACATGAATCCAGTTACCAAGCAAATCATCGCTGATACCTTTGATCCATGCTTCCCTGGTTTTATCAAGGGATACCTGGAATATCTGAAAACCTTTACTATGATATTTATTGTAAGCCTTTACCAGGTTGGGACTCTCCTTTCTGCAGGGCAGGCACCATGATGCCCAGAAATCGAGCAGGACAACCGATCCTCTTGTTGAAGATAATCTTATTGTGTCTCCCTCCGGTGATGGAAGAGCAATTTCAGGAGCCTCGGAGCCTTCACCTGCTTCTTTTGTTTCAGCTGTACTGGTTTGCAAACTCTGATTCATTTCCATTATCTGTTCATGCAGAGTAATTACAAGCTCATTTTCAGGGTAGTTAATTGTAAGTGAAGAGTCGACTTTTGTGAAATAGTTCAAATCCTTTGAAGGGTTCATAACATATACATTGGGTGCTATCTGCTGGTACAAAGCAACCAGGCTTACCAGTGAAGTCAGGTTATTATCAATATATTGCTTGGTATATGTATTAATTTCGTCAAGATACCCCTGTGCCATACTGTCGAGAGATTCAACGACAGAAGCCAGCTCAGGATTATTAATATTATCCATATATATAGAATTCAGGGTACTGAATTTCTTTATTGATTTTCTGAGTATGATATTATACTCAACCATCAGTTCAGTTCCTTTCGATCCGGAGAGAGAAGAAGGATAACTAAGAGAATCAAAGTAAGTATTCATTTTGATCTTGTCCCCGGGTTCAAGAAGCATTGTAAGAAAATTGTTGTCGGATATCTTAAGAAGATAAAATGAAGGCTTTTCGATCTCTCTTTTCAATGTAAAATTTCCTTCAGGTGACACAACAACAGAATCAACTCTTCTTAACTGCTCAGGTTGTAGTTCTTCAAGGAATATATAGCTGCCGGCTTCAGGTTCAATAAGGGTTCCTGAGATTTCAGCAACATTATTTTTACAACCAAATACAAAAATTATGGTCAACAGGAATAAGCTAAACTTTTTTATCATCGAAACTGTTATTACAAGTATTATAAAAAATTAATGAAGTGCAAAGTTATTCTTTTTTTCAAGAGGCTGTACCTTAATTGATTTTTATTAATTTTCTTTGTACCCTGATGTCTGTTTGCAAGGATGAAATAATTTATTTAACTTAACATAGTCATTAAATTTAAACAATCTGTATTTGTATGAGTTACATAAAGTTCGATAAAAGTCAGATAGTAAATCTCGAATTTTCTTTAAGCCGTGAGTTGATAAGGAGCAACAGGGCCGGGTCATATTCTTCAACAACAATTGTTGGGTGTAATACACGCAAATATCACGGATTGCTGATTTGCCCGGTGGATCAGATGGGAGGAGAACGTTTTGTGCTTCTATCTTCTCTCGATCTTACAGTTGTAAATAATGACAAGAGCTTCAATATCGGTATCAGGAAATACAAAGGGGATTATTTTAATCCAAAAGGCCATAAGTATATTGAGGATTTTGATGCTGACAGTATTCCTGCCAGGATATTCAGGGTTGGAGGAGTACTTGTTAAACTGGAAAGACTTCTGGTGCATTATGAAGAACAATTCATGCAGCGTATGACAATTCTTGAAGCTTCTGAGTCGATGAAGATTCAGATGCGTCCTTTCCTGGCTTTCAGGAGTATACACCAGCTAACTCATGCAAATCTTGCTGCAAATACAAAGATTGATTTCATCGAGAATGGTATCAGGGCAAAATTATATGAAGGATTTCCTTATCTGAATATGCAATTCTCCACAAAGGTTGATTTTATTCCGGTACCCGACTGGTATCTGGGAGTTGAATATCCTGAAGAACAGAAACGGGGATATGATTATTCAGAAGATCTTTTTACACCCGGTTTCTTTGAGGTTGAGGCCAGGGAGGGTGATGTTATTGTATTCTCTGCTTCAACAAAAGAGGAAAAAACATCAGGACTGAAACAGAAATTCACAAAAACAGTTTCAGGAAAGATACCCAGGAGCAATTATATAAACTGTTTAAAGAATGCTGCACAGCAATTCATTGAAAAGAGGGGTGGAAAAACCTCACTAATTGCAGGTTTTCACTGGTTTGGAGCATGGGGAAGGGATACATTCATATCGCTGCCGGGGCTTGCCCTGGCCAGGCATAAGCTTGCACTTTACAGGGATGTAATTGATACACAGGTAAGCAGAATGAAAGATGGCCTGTTCCCCAACACAGGTAATGATAATGATCCTGCCTATAATTCAGTTGATGCCCCATTATGGTTTTTCTGGGCCTTACAGCAATATCTTGAGCAGAAAGGAACAGATTGCTGGGACAGGTACGGAACTGCTGCGAAATCTGTGATAAATGCATTTAAGAACGGTACAATCTATAATATCTGGATGAGGGAAAACGGGCTTATCTATGCAGATGCACCAGGTAAGGCGTTAACATGGATGGATGCAGTAGTAAATGGCGTTCCTGTGACACAGAGAGCAGGATATGCAGTAGAGATAAATGCTATGTGGTACAATGCAGTATGCTTTGCACTTGAAATGGCTAGAATATCAAAAGATAAAAAGTTCATTTCTGAATTCGGGTACCTTCCTGAACTGATAAAGAGGTCATTTCTTGAGTTATTCTGGGACGAAAATGAAGGATTTCTTGCTGATTATGTAAATGATGAGGAAGGAAAGAATATGTTCATCAGGCCGAATATGGTAATAGCTGTTTCTCTTCCATATTCAATGCTTGATAAGGAACAGATGCGAAAAGTTCTTGATATTGTTGATAAGAATCTGGTTACACCGAGGGGTCTCAGAACTCTTTCGCCAAGAAATAAATACTATAAAGGTATATACCAGGGTAGTCAGGAAGAGCGTGACAGCGCTTACCATCAGGGTACAGTCTGGCCCTGGCTATTCGGACCATTCTGCGAAGGCTGGCTCAAAGTTTACGGACAACAGGGTGTAGCAAAAGTCCATAAGCTGATTTATGGCATGGAGGAGGTAATGAGTGAAGCCGGGGTAAGTACAATATCTGAAATACATGATGGAGATCCGCCTCATTTGCCGAGAGGAGCCATTTCGCAGGCGTGGAGTGTAGGAGAATTGCTCAGAATAATTGATCTTCTTGAAACCAGATATTCGATAAAATAACCAGGTCAGATATGCGTGTTTTAATGTTCGGGTGGGAATTTCCGCCGCATATTTCAGGAGGTTTGGGAACTGCCAGCTTTGGTCTCACCAAGGGTATGGCAACTTTCAGTGATCTGGATGTTTTATTCGTTGTACCTAAAGCCTGGGGTGATGAGGACCAGTCTATTGTGAGGCTCATTGGTGCTAACAAGGTGCCTGTTGCGTACAAGCAGGTCCATTATAAAGGATTCAAGCGACCGATTGAAAAAATTGAAGTCAGTTCAAAGATAGTCCCATATACTGATCCTGAAGATTTCTGGAGAATGACACGGTCTGAGGTTTCAGGTTATAAGCTGATGGTACAGACAAACGATAAGGGAATGGTTGATTTTTCCGGAAGGTATGACCAGAACCTTATGGATGAGATTAATAAATATTCAATTGTTGCTTCGGTTATTGCAACTGAAAATGAATTTGATATCATCCATGCTCATGACTGGCTTGCATATCCTGCCGGAATTGCTGCTATGGAAGCTTCGGGCAAACCTCTCGTGATACATGTACATGCGACTGATTTTGACAGAAGCGGGGGTAATGTTAATCCCGATGTATATCATATTGAAAAAAGTGGCATGGATGCCGCAACCAAGATTATTACAGTAAGTAATCTTACAAGAGATATTGTAATCAACAGGTATAATATTGATCCTGACAAAGTAGAAACTGTCTATAATGCTGTTGAACCTGTTTCTCTTACAGGGGAAAGTCTGGTTCTGAAAGGCTTTGATGAAAAGGTGGTGACTTTTCTCGGACGTATAACAATGCAGAAGGGGCCTGAATATTTTATTGAAGCTGCTTATAAGGTTCTTAAAGTCATGAACAACGTCAGGTTTGTTATGGCAGGATCAGGGGATATGATGGAAAGGATGATGAGACGTGCAGCAGCCCTGAAGATTACTGACAGGTTTCATTTTACCGGATTTCTTAAGGGACGTGACGTATTCACAATGCTGGAGATGAGTGATGTTTACATTATGCCTTCAGTATCAGAGCCTTTTGGAATATCCCCGCTTGAAGCAATGCAGTCTAATGTCCCGGTAATAATCAGCAAACAGTCAGGGGTATCAGAAATTCTTACTCATGCAGTAAAAACCGATTTTTGGGATATCGATGCAATGGCCGATGCGATATATGGCATACTGAAATATCCTGACCTTGCAAGAATGATAATAAAAAATGGGAAGGAGGAGGTTATCAGACTCAAATGGGATAATTCGGCACGGCATGTCAGAGACATTTATTACAGGGTATTAGGAAATAATTAAGGGTTAAGATATGAGTTCAAACGGCAAAAAGGCAATTTGCTTTTACTTTCAGGTGCATCAGCCATTCCGGTTAAAGCGATACAGGTTTTTTGACCTCGGGCATGATCATTATTACTATGATGATTATTCCAATGAAGCAATTATGCGGAAAGTGGCAGAAAAATGTTATCTCCCGGCCAATAAAGTATTACTTGACCTTATTGAAAAGCATAAAGGGAAGTTCAAGGTTTCGTTTAGTATTTCAGGTATTGCAATAAACCAGTTCAGGTTATATGCCCCTGAAGTTCTCGAGTCATTCCGTAAGCTTGCAGATACAGGAATGGTAGAATTCCTTGGAGAAACAAATGCTCATTCTCTTGCATCGCTTAAGAGCCGCAGTGAATTTGAGATGCAGGTAAACCAGCATAAAGCCTCAGTGAAACAATTTCTGGGTGTGGAACCTGTTACTTTCAGGAACACTGAACTTATATATTCTGATGAGATCGGATCGTGGGTGGCAGACCTCGGATATAAAGCAATGCTGACCGAAGGTGCTAAACATATACTGGGGTGGAAGAGTCCGAATTATCTGTATTGTAATGCCATTAATCCCAGACTTAAAGTGCTGCTAAGGAATTTTGTGCTAAGTGATGATATAGCTTTCAGATTCTCAAATAAAGACTGGATTGCATGGCCGCTGACAGCTGATAAATATGCAGGCTGGATAAATAAGCTGGCCTCTTCAAGTGAACTCCTGAATATCTTCCTGGATTATGAAACATTTGGTGAACATAACTGGAAAGAGTCGGGAATTTTTGATTTCCTTCAACATATGCCAGCCTCTATACTTAAGAAAACGCCATTCAAATTCATGACGCCTTCAGAGGTAGCTGATAAACTTCTGCCGGTTTCCGCAATAAATGTTCAGAATCCGATTTCGTGGGCCGATGAAGAACGGGATATAACTGCCTGGCTTGGAAATGAACTTCAGGCAGCTGCTCTTGAAAAGCTATATAGTCTGTCAAGAAAAGTAAACAGGTGCGATGATAAGGAGCTCAGGAAAGACTGGGAATACCTGCAGTCGAGTGATCACTTCTATTATATGGCTACCAAATTCTTTTCCGACGGGGCCGTTCATGCCTATTTCAATCCCTATGAAAGTCCGTATGATGCTTTCATGAATTACATGAACGTTCTCAGTGACTTTGAGATACGTCTAAACAGATCATTCCCTGACACTGCTGAACAGGATCAGATATATAAACTTGGTAATCAGGTTATTGAAAAGGAGATGATCATTGAGAAACAAGCCGGAGAAATTAACCGGCTCAAGAAAAAACTTGCAAAATTAGCTCCGGCTGAAAAACCTGCAACCAGGAAACTTTCAAAGGCAGATGAGATAATAATTGAATGGGGAAAAACTGAAAAGAAGCCGGAGAAAAAAAGTGTCAGAAAGCCTGCTGTTAAAAGTTCTTCCGGAACCAGGAGCAGTAAAGATAAGGTAACAGATAAATCTGTGGTTAAAAAAGCAATCAGAAGTACCGGGACAAAATCCTCTGTTGAGAAAAAAAAGAGCACAGGATCGAAGGTAACCTCAGTTAAAAAGAGACCTGCTGCAGATAAAACTGCTCCAAAATCCACTAAGACAAGAGGAAGGAAAAAATCAGAATAAATTAGATTAAACAAATAACGATTAAAATGAAAGTTGATTTTCTATTTGAGACCAGCTGGGAGGTTTGTAATAAAGTTGGGGGGATACATACTGTTGTCTCGACTAAGGCTCTTAATGTTGTTGAAGAGCTCGGAGATAATTTTATACTTATAGGTCCTGATGTTTGGAGGGAAGTTGATACCAATCCTGAATTTATCCCGGATGACACACTCTTTTCTGACTGGAAGCAAAAGGCTGCTTCTGAGGGACTCAGGGTAAAGATAGGCCGTTGGAATATTGCCGGCAGACCGATAGTAATATTGTTGGATTTTACTCCATACTTCGGCCAGCAAAACGAAATATTTGCAGCATTCTGGGAAGCTTATAAGCTTGACAGTATATCAGGTCAGTGGGATTATGTTGAACCGGCTCTGTTTGGTTTTGCAGCTGGAAAGGTGATCGAGAGTTACTCTTCCTTTTACCTCGACCAGCATCTGATTGTAGCACAGTTTCATGAGTGGATGACAGGAGCAGGAGTTCTGTATCTGAAAAAGAATGCACCATGGATATCTACATCATTCACCACACATGCAACAGTACTGGGAAGGTGTATAGCAGGGAACAACCGTCCTCTTTATGGAAAGATGGAAGCATACAATCCGGTACAGATATCAAAGGAGTTCAATGTAATAGCAAAGCAATCGCTTGAGAAAATTACTGCTGCTGAAGCTGACGTATTTACCACAGTAAGTGAAATAACCAGCCGGGAGTGTAAACATTTTCTCGGGAAACCTGTCGATGTGGTAACGCCCAATGGTTTTGAAGATTCATTTGTACCCGGGCCCGGAACATTCGAAGAAAAGAGAAGTATTGCCCGTAAAAAGCTAATCAGTGTTGCGGAAGCTATTCTTGGCTACTCGCTTCCGCAGGACTGCCTGCTGGTCGTTAACAGCGGCCGTTATGAATACCGGAATAAGGGAGTTGATATTTTCATCGATTCACTTGGAGAACTTAAAAAGAAAGATAATCTTAAAAAAGAGTGTGTCGCATTTCTATTAATGCCGGCCTACCATAAGGGACCTCGTCAGGATATTGTCGATATCCTGTACCATGGCGTGAAACCGACAGGATGGGATAAATTTCTCAGCCACAGCCTCCATTATCCTTCCAGTGATCCTGTACTTACACGACTTATTTCGAACGGGCTGGATAACGATGAGAAATCACAGGTGAAGCTGATATTTGTGCCTTCATATCTGAATGGCAATGACGGGATTTTCAATATTCCTTATTTCGACCTGCTGATTGGATTTGATCTTTCAGTTTTTCCATCATACTATGAGCCATGGGGTTATACTCCTCTTGAGAGCCTGATGTTTTCTATTCCTACTGTAACAACCTCTCTGTCAGGATTTGGCCTGTGGGTGAAAACCTACTTTAAGGAGCCAGGTAACGGAATTCGTGTAATTGAGAGAAATGATGAAAATGAGAAAGAGGTAGTACATGAGATTCGAAAGTTCATTGATCAGTTCACAGGACTCAATGAGAATGATATTTCAGAAGCACGCAAAAAGGCTCATGAGATTTCTCGTATTGCTATGTGGGATACACTTGTGGAGCATTACTTTAAAGCATATGAATTTGCACTTGAAAAAAGTACCGAAAGACGTGGCGGAGAACATCGCGAATTTGCTAGATTTGTTGAAGCTCCTGACCTTGTAGTACGTAAGCCTCACCAGGTTCCTGTATGGAAGGATATATACGTGCAGAGTGCTGTTCCCGGTAAACTCGGATTCCTTAAAACCCTTGCTGATAACCTGTGGTGGTCATGGAACTCTGATGCAGAAAGTCTGTTGCGAAGCCTCGATCCCTCCCTCTGGGATGAGGTGAACCATAATCCGAAGATGCTTATTGAGAAAATTGACTACAAGCGTCTGCTTGTACTGGAGGATGATGAGCAGTTTCTGTCTGAGCTGAAGGTTATTGAGGATAAATTCACTGCCTATATGAACAGGCCGGTGAATACTGCCAATCCTTCAGTAGCATATTTTTCAATGGAATTCGGTATCCACCAGTGTCTGAAGATTTACTCAGGAGGACTGGGTATTCTTGCAGGGGATTACCTTAAAGAAGCCAGTGATTCGAATTTCAATATTACGGGTATCGGACTTCTTTACCGGTTTGGATATTTTAAACAGAAGATAGGACCCAAGGGAGAGCAGTTTGCATTATATGAATCAGAAGATTTTTCACGTCTTCCGATTCACCCCGTAAAGGACAGTAACGGCAATCATCTCAGTGTTTCTCTGGCCTGGCCAGGACGACAGGTGAAGATCCGGGTATGGGAAGCCAATATAGGAAAGGTTCGTCTTATCCTGCTTGATTCTGACTGTGATGAAAACAGTCCCGAAGATCGTTATGTGACTCATCATCTGTATGGCGGAGATAATGAAAACAGGTTGCGACAGGAACTTGTTCTCGGTATCGGAGGAATGCGTGTTCTTGAAGCAATGGGCATAGAGACAGATATTTATCACAGCAATGAAGGACATTCAGCATTTATCAGTCTTGAACGTCTACGGAAACTTATCAGCGACAATCATCTGACATTTGCACAGGCACTTGAAGTTGTCAGATCTTCAACACTGTTTACAACGCATACACCTGTTCCTGCAGGACATGATGCTTTTGAGGAAGACCTTCTCCGTAAGTATATATCACACTATCATGCAAGGCTTAACATATCATGGGGTGAGCTTATGGCACTTGGACAGTGTGAAAGTGACAGCGACAGGAAATTCAACATGTCTTACCTGGCAACCAGGATGTCTCAGGAGGTAAACGGAGTAAGCAAGCTCCATGGTAAAGTGAGCAGGGGTATGTTCAATAAGCTGTGGCCAGGATACCTTAAAGAGGAGCTGTTTATCGGACATGTTACTAATGGAGTACATCATCCTACATGGACAGCCCCTGAATGGAGGGAGATCTACCGGGAACTTTCAGGAAGTGTTGACTTTAACCAGACTGACAGAAGTGTATGGGAGAAACTTTATTCAATTGATGACAAAAGAATTTATGAAATAAAAAGCCGTCTTAAAAAGAACCTTTTCGCAAATATCAGAAAGAGATTACAGAGTGACATGATGGATAAACATGTCAGTCCGAGGACGCTTCTGAATATTAGTACTCATCTTGATGAGAAAGCCCTTACAATAGGATTTGCGCGTCGTTTTGCAACTTATAAGAGAGCCTCTCTTCTTTTCCGTGACCTCGACAGGCTCGACAGGATTGTAAATAATCCTGATAAACCGGTTCAGTTTATCTATGCAGGTAAGGCTCATCCTCATGACGGAGGTGGTCAGGATCTTATCAAAAGGATCTTTGAGATATCCCAGCTGCCTCGTTTTGCAGGGAAGGTGATTTTTATCGAAAATTATGATATTGAATTAGCAAAGCACCTTGTACGGGGAGTTGATATCTGGATGAACACCCCTACAAGGCCTCTTGAAGCTTCAGGAACCAGTGGTGAGAAGGGTGTAATGAACGGAACACTGCACTTCAGTGTGCTCGATGGCTGGTGGGTTGAAGGTTATCGTGCTTTTGCAGGTTGGGCTTTACCTGAAAAGAGAATTTTTGAAAACCAGGATCTGCAGGATGATGTCGATGCAGAGACTATATATAATATGCTGGAGTACGAAATAATACCAGCATATTACTCATTCAATGATCAGGGAGTTCCTGTAGAATGGATAAGCCATGTGAAGAATACCATGGTACGGATTGCACCTGAATTCACAATGAAGAGAATGATCGACGACTATTACGAGAAATTCTATTCAAAGCTGGCAACCCGCAACAAATATTTGAAAAATAATGATTTTGAAAAAGCCAAAGAAATAGCTACATGGAAGAATGCCATGAGGGAAGAGTGGGACAATATTGAGGTTATTAACTATAGTTTTGACAGGTCGGAAGACAATATCTATAAATCAGGGCACGATTACAAGGCTGAGATAGCTCTTCATGTCAAACATATTCCCAAAGAAAATGTGGGGGTGGAATTCATTATTACTACACTGGGTAAAAACGGCGAATACAAATATGTTGACAGGGAAGAGTTCAAGCTGGTGAGCTGCAAAGCCGGGAAATGTCTTTACAGGGCAACTCTGGTGCCGGAAAGAGCCGGATCATTTTATTACGGGATAAGAATCTATCCTAAGCATGCAGATCTGCCTCACAGGCAGGATTTCTACCTTCTGCGCTGGATAGATTAGATATCTGTTGCCTTTTTTATAGCCTCTTTCCTGAATACCAGGGCTGTTCTTGATGGCAGGTAGAGATAGAGGTAGATAGGAGCATTGACAATGTTCCTTTCTGCCTTTTTAATAGAAAGATAAACTGCATTTTTGTCTATCCTGTTGTATCCTCCAAGCAATTCATTATCAGTATCGAGTACGATCCTGAATTTGCCCTGAACAGGTATGCCATAGTCGGTAAATGAATTAACCGGGTGGAAATTAAATACGAACAGGAAATCGCCCCTCATATATGCAATTACCTTGTCGTATGTGTTTTCATAAATTCTGGTAACAAACAGGTTGTCGAGCATTCTGTAATCATTATGCAGCTTTACCATCATCCTGTCGAATAGTGCCAGGTAATGGTATTTAAGATCTTTGTTTTCAGCTAAATGCCATTGTCTTCGGGCATATTTATAGCTCCAGTTGTTCCCTTCCCTGGGGAAATCAATCCATTCGGGATGTCCGAATTCATTACCCATAAAATTAAGATATCCACCGGCTGAAGTGCTGAATGTAATCAGCCTTATCATCTTGTGCAAGGCAATACCCCTGTCCATTGAAAAACTGTGGTATTCATTATTCATACCACTGTACATCTCTGAGTCAAGCATTCTGAATATCAAAGTTTTATCTCCTACGAGGGCCTGGTCGTGTGACTCACAATATGAGATTATTTTCTCTTCAGGCCGATGTGTTGTAAGCTCGTACATAAGCTTTCCCATATCCCACTGTTCATCGGGAGTCTCCTTTACAAGCTTGATCCAGAAGTCAGGTACACCCATGGAAAGTCTGAAATCAAATCCGTAGCCTTTTCTGTCATTTTCCGCGGCAATACCCGGCATTCCGCTCATCTCCTCAGCAACTGTAATGGCTGAGGGTTTGAACTGATGAATCATCCTGTTGGCAAGAAAGAGATAGACCAGTGCATCTTCATCCTGGTTTCCGTCAAAGTATTCATTATAGGAGGTGAAGTTTTTTTCAAGGCCATGGTCATAATATATCATGCTTGTGATGCCGTCAAATCTGAAACCGTCAAACTTATACTCTTCAAGCCAGTACCTGCAGTTTGAAAGGAGAAAATGTATCACGCTGTCCTTTCCGTAGTCAAAGCATAACGAATCCCATGCCCTGTGAAATCTCCTGTCATTGGTGTGGAAGTACTGACCGGGATGTCCGTCAAAGAGAGCAAGACCTTCCAAAACATTTTTTACTGAATGGGAATGAACCAGATCCATTATAACGGCAATACCTTCCTGGTGAGCTTTATCGATAAGCTCTTTAAGATCTTCAGGTGTTCCGAAGCGTGAGGAGGCAGCGAAGAAATTTGATACATGGTATCCGAATGATCCGTAGAAAGGATGCTCCTGTATCGCCATCAACTGGATTGTATTATACCCGGCCTTTTTAATAATCGGTAATACATTATCAGTGAATTCACGGTAAGTACCGACTTTCTCTAAATGTGATGCCATCCCAATGTGGGCTTCATAAATCATCAGAGCTGTATTTGCCGGCCTGAAATCCTTTATTTTCCACCTGTACTTTTTTGGCGGATTCCAGACCTGCGCGCTGAATATCTTAGTAATATCATCCTGGATAACCCTGTTTGCGTATGAAGGTATTCTTTCTCCTTTTCCACCCTCCCAGTAAACTGTTAACTTATAGAGATCTTCATGTTTGAGGGCTTGCCGGGGAAGATGTATTTCCCAGTCGCCATGACTGTTAAGTCTTGTAAGAGAGTATTCCTGCTTTTCCTGCCAGTCATTGAAAGTACCGGTCAGGAATATTTGGGTTGCATTTGGAGCCCATTCCCTGAAAACCCAACCGTTTTTTGTACTGTGCAGGCCATAGTAAAAATGACCCAGTGAAAAATCACAAAGATTCCCGTTTCCGGCAAGTATCTTTTCTTTTGAAACACATTTGTTTATCCGGGTATTAATAAAACCTGAATATGGTTTTAACCAGGGGTCGGAATTATAGAAACTTCCGGACTTCATTCTATTTCAATAAAAGGATTAATTAGTATAAAAGTACAAAAACAAAATCATTTTGTTACTGCATTAAGAAGGCTTTGCTAATTTTGCAACCACAACAGACGTTATGATAATTCACAAGGGATATGAAGATTTGAATCTTAAAGCACCGGTTGTGAGTCTCGGTATTTTTGACGGGGTTCACCGCGGGCACAAAATGCTTCTCGGTCACCTTGTGAGAGTGGCAAAGGAAACCGGGGGAGAATCAGTTGTTATCACCCTGTCGCCTCATCCAAGGCTGGTGCTTGAGAAGGATCATCATAATCTGACTTTCCTTACAACTCTTGATGAGAAAAAGGGATTGCTTGAAAAGGAGGGAATTGATCATCTTATAATAATTGATTTCAGCAGTGAATTCAGTTTGATACCTGCATGTGACTTCGTAAGGGATATCCTTGTGGGGAAGATAGGGACAAGGCATCTTATTGTCGGTTACGATCATCATTTCGGTAAAAGAGGCGAAGGAGATTTCGAGACAATCAGAAAATGTTCAGGGCTTTCTGACTTCAGGGTTGAACAGGTACAGGGCCTTAAATATGATAATGTTACAGTCAGCTCTACCGTAATAAGGGAAGAATTGCTGGACGGACGTCTGGATAATGCAAATACGCTGTTAGGGTATAATTATTTCCTTTCAGGAATAATCGTTGAAGGGAAAAAAATAGGTCGTTCAATAGGATTTCCTACTGCAAATATTCTTCCGGAAGCAAATAAGCTTATACCGTCAAATGGTGTCTATGCTGTTGAAGTGCTGGTTGAAAAATCATCATTCCCCGGGATGCTAAGTGTAGGGACCAATCCAACAATTGACAGCAATAACGGGGTACGAAGTGTTGAGGTTAATATATTGAATTTTGATGGTGATATTTACGGATCCTCCATAACAGTAATATTCAGAAAGAGACTACGGGATGAGAGGAAATTTGATAATATTGACCAGCTGGCCGAACAGATGAAGAAAGACAAATCCGACACTCTTGAACTATTTTCCTTATAACATCAATTTTTATTATCTTTGCAGACTTAATTTTAAAAGACATGAATATAACAGTTGATACAATACAGTACAAGGTCAGGGACATCTCGCTTGCGGAATTTGGAAGAAAAGAGATAGAGATTGCTGAGAAGGAGATGCCCGGTTTGCTGGCCATCAGGAAGAAATACTCTGCAGAAAAACCGCTGAGAGGTGCTCGTATCACCGGCTCTTTGCATATGACTGTTCAGACTGCAGTTCTTATTGAAACACTTAAAGAGCTTGGAGCAGATGTGCGCTGGGCAAGCTGCAATATATTTTCGACACAGGATCATGCAGCGGCTGCCATTGCAGCTGCAGGTATACCAGTATTTGCATGGAAGGGTGAAACACTTGAAGAGTACTGGTGGTGTACAGCCCAGGCTCTTTCATTCCCTGAAGGTAAAGGTCCTCACCTCATTGTTGATGACGGGGGAGATGCTTCACTTATGGTCCATCTTGGGTATAAAGCTGAAAAAAACCCGGAAATTCTAAATAAAAAACCTGAATCGAGAGAAGAAGGAATCATACTGGCTGCACTGAAAGAGCTTCTGGTTAAGGAACCCGGGAAATGGGATCGTGCAGTTAAAGATCTGAAAGGTATCTCAGAGGAGACAACAACAGGCGTCCACCGTTTGTATCAGATGATGGAGAACGGCGAACTTCTTGTACCTGCAATCAATGTTAATGATTCTGTTACAAAATCAAAATTTGATAACCTGTATGGCTGCCGCGAATCACTGGCTGATGGAATAAAAAGGGCAACAGACGTTATGATAGCCGGTAAGGTTGTTGTTGTTTGCGGTTATGGTGATGTTGGTAAAGGATGTGCCAGATCAATGAGGGCTTATGGGGCGAGGGTAATAGTAACCGAGATCGATCCTATCTGTGCACTTCAGGCTTCTATGGAAGGGTTTGAAGTAAAAACTGTTGAAGAGAGCCTGAACGAGGGAAATATCTATGTTACAGCAACCGGCAACAGGGATGTGATAACCACTGAGCATATGAGCAAGATGAAAGACCAGGCTATCGTATGTAATATTGGTCATTTTGACAACGAGATACAGGTTGATAAGCTTAATGAGATGAAAGGAGTGGAAAAGATAAATATCAAACCTCAGGTTGATAAATATCTTTTTCCTGATGGTCATGCTATCTTTATGCTTGCTGAAGGCAGATTAGTGAATCTTGGTTGTGCCACCGGTCACCCTTCTTTCGTGATGAGCAATTCATTCAGCAACCAGACACTTGCACAGCTTGACCTCTGGCAGAAAAACTACAAGGTTGGAGTTTACAGGCTTCCCAAGGATCTTGATGAGGAGGTAGCCCGCCTGCACCTTGACCAGCTTGGTGTAAAGCTGACAAAACTTACCAGCGAGCAGGCTGATTATATTGGAGTACCTGCTACCGGCCCTTACAAACCCGATCATTACAGATATTAATTATATTTAATAATTATTCCAGACCCTTAACCTTCGTCCGTCGAAGCTTGTCTTGTAGTTCTTAAGAGGGTATCTTCCTATACCTTCAACCGGTGTTCCGTTTACTGGCAATCCATATTTTGTTTTGCATTCAGGACAGACAGAGTATAGGGAATTAGTGGCGTCAACATTTATTCTGACTGCAGATCCGAATTCGGTGTAATCATGAGGACATGTCCTGTCATAAGCGAAGTATTCATCCACTCCGGCATGAATTATAATTCCATTACCTGAAAAACCTGCAGCCCTGATTCCGAAATTATTGGTCCGTTCATCAACAGTTACTGTTCCTCCTATAGCAGTGAGGTTAACAAATTCAGGATCAGCCAGGTCAATTGTAAAATCTACATATACGTCAGGTATTACATCATTTTTGCTCCTTTTACATGAACTTAATGAGAAAGTAAATAACAGTGCGAATAAAAAAAAAGTTATTTTTGAGAATGAAGTCACAGCAATTTTATTAATGTCGCTAAATTAGTAATTGGGCTGTTAAATCAAACGGAAGTAAAGGTTATTTATTATATCATCATTAAATGAGACATTTAGCTTTCAGACACATACTCATCATTTTACTGCTTTTTTCAATAACTGCCGGAACTGGTTATGCAGTTCCTCCCGGAACATTTACTGCCGAAACAGGAATATTGCCACAGAGAAAGGCAAAAAAGGCCCAGAAAAAAGCAGATGCAAAAGAGAAAAAAAAGAAAAAAGCCATCAAAGATGGAAGCAAAGCTACACAGAAGAGGACTTATGAGATACAAACGCCTGAAGTTCAGGCGCGTATGAAGCAAAATAAAAAAAATGCCGCTGCAAGGGATAAAGCTAAAAAGAAGAACAATAAATCGAGGACCAAACGAGGGGCAAAAAAGTACAAGTGACGCTGATCAGATCTTATAATCAGCTGTAAAACACTTTATCACAGGATTTTTATTTGGTTTTTATATTTTAATTTTATATATTTGTTGCCAATGTGAAGAGTTCCGGCAAACGCCGGGATTCTTCTTGTTTTTTAAATATAACAGAGGAAAAATGTCAGAGGTAATTTATGTGACAGAGGATGGTCTTCAGAAGCTCAAAGAAGAACTTGAGCATCTCAGGGGTGTTGAAAGACCAATGATCTCCAGGCAGATTGCAGATGCCAGGGATAAGGGAGATTTATCAGAGAATGCAGAATATGCTGCAGCAAAGGAAGCTCAGGGAATGCTTGAAATGAAGATTAACAAGCTTGAGGACATTGTTGCAAGGTCAAGAATTATTGATGAATCGAAAATAGATACATCAACTGTCAGGATCCTGAATAAGGTTAAGATCAGGAATAAGTCAAATAACAGCGTTATGGAATATCAGCTTGTACCTGAAAGTGAAGCCAATTTTAAGGAAGGAAAAATAGCTGTTAATTCTCCTATTGCCCAGGGGCTAATTGGCAGAAAGGAAGGCGATATTGTACAGATTAAGGTACCTTCAGGTGTTATTTCATTCGAGATAGTAGAAATTTCAATGTAGAGGTAATGGCTACAATATTCACACGTATCATCAATGGAGAGATCCCATGCTACAAAGTGGCAGAGGATGAAAGTAATTTTGCTTTCCTTGATATTAATCCGTTGAAAGCAGGACATACACTCGTGGTTCCCAGGAAGGAGACCGATTATCTTTTTGATCTTGACGATAAAGAATTGGCCGGAATAATGGTATTTTCAAAAAAAGTGGCGGATGCTATAAAAAAGGCTTACCCGTGCAACAGAATTGGAGTTGCAGTGCTTGGCCTTGAGGTTCCTCATGCTCATATTCATCTTGTACCTATGGACACCATGGAGGATGTTAATTTCAGGAACCCAAAGCTTAAATTTACACCTGAGGAATTCAAAGAGATAGCCGGCAATATTATTAAGAATATGGTGCTTTAATGTACTCCCGTTCACTTCATATTTTTAGCAAATCAAAGCCGATATTTTATTATATACCCTAAACACCGGAAGCATTACTTAAGTTAAATTTCTTAACTTTATTGAGCTGTTATTCTCGCTGTATGAAATGGGTTTATGATCTGCTGGATGATTTTCTGAGTCTGCTTTTTCCCCGTATATGCTATGGCTGTGGTAATCACCTTCTAAGGAATGAGAATGTCATATGCACGGAATGCCTTGTACTTATCCCAAGAACTAACTATCATAAACAGGCTGAAAATCCTGTTGAACAGCTCTTCTGGGGAAGGTGTCAGATTCAGTCGGCGGCAGCATTTTCATATTATAACAAAGGGAGCAGGATCAGGAACCTTATTCATAATATGAAATATAAGGGCATAAAGGAGATTGGTACTGCACTGGGAAGGATTTATGGATCGTCGCTTGGGAACTCAGAGTTCACTCATCCGATCGATATTATCGTTCCGGTACCTCTTCATACTTCAAAGAAACGCAGCAGGGGATTTAACCAGAGCGAGCAGATTGCTTGCGGCATTTCAGAAGTGACCGGTCTGAAGGTAAACAGCAGCGCAGTTGTAAGATCAGTAGCATCATCAACCCAGACTAAAAGATCGAGGTATGACAGATGGGTGAATGTTGAAGGAATCTTTGAAGTTACTGATCCCGGATCCTTAGCTGGAAGGCATATACTGCTAGTTGATGATGTAATAACAACAGGATCAACAATTGAATCATGTGTAAATGCAATTCTAAAAGTGGAAGGGGTGAGGGTAAGTGTTGCAGCCCTTGCCTATGCTCCGGTATAAGAGTCAGGTTTTTTTTATCCTTTTAGGATTCCTGTTCATAAAATCCTTCCAGCTGTTATAGCTCTTTTCCATAACAGGTTTGTTTGTCTGGTAAAAATGACAGAGAGCAGCTGCGAGACCGTCGGTAGCATCGAGTTTGGTATCACCCAGTTTAAACTTCAGTATTTTGGTAAGCATAGCAGCTACCTGCTCCTTTGATGCAGCACCCTCACCAGTGATCGACATTTTAATCTTTCGCGGAGCATACTCAAATATGGGAAGCGACCGTGAGAGTGCAGCAGCTATTGCAGCACCCTGGGCCCTGCCCAGCTTCAGCATTGATTGTACATTTTTTCCAAAGAATGGTGCTTCAATTGCCAGCTCATCAGGGTGATATTCATCAATAATTCCTGTCGTCCTGTCAAAGATGTGCTTAAGCTTGACATAATGGTCATCATATTTTGACAGGTCTATTGATCCTATAGCAATAAGTTCCGGGATCGTTCCAGATGTTTTAATAACACCATACCCGGTTATGCTGGTTCCGGGATCTATTCCGAGTATTATCCGTTCTTTAAGTTGAGTCTTCAACAGGAAGCAGATATTTATCTGTTTTCAATAAAATAGGCCTTATTCATTCTTTCAGGGCTCTCGGAGAATTGAACCGACTTGTGATAATTATACATACTCTTTGCAGAGACGGTACCATTCTCCATCATGTATATTGCCTCTTTAAGGCATGATTCATTCCTGTCGCCCCAGTCATGAGTTATATCGTCCGGAACATATTTCTCCGGGAAGAAACCTTCATAAAAGTCTCCTTCTCCGGCTGTATTAAGAAGTGTGAAAGATATCGGCCAGAACATATATAGAGTGCTGTGCTTGAAACCATACATCCCTACCGGCTTCCCGTTTGTTGTATCCCCGACTGTTTTGATTTCCATGAATGGTTTTAATCCGTTTATAAGGTCCTCACTTGCCGAGCCGGTTGATCTGGTAGTTATTACAATCATCTTTCCAACAGAAACCGGAGATGTAACCGTGCCAAAATTATATGTTTGATTTCGTGATGTCTGCTGATCATTATGTGTAAGTGTAAGAAAAGGTTTCCCGAATTTTGATGCGCCCCCTATATGAGCAGCCAGATTCTGAAGCACTGTCAGATCACCTCCTCCATTGTACCTGAGATCCACGATAATATTATTGATGTTGTTTTCTTTGAAGAAAGCGAAAGCTGTCTCAAGTTCGGCATTTGATGGCTCAACAAACTGTTCAAAAACAAGATGTCCGGTAATTCCGGTCTTCAGATGAAGAGTGTCGTAATAAAGAACCGTATTGAGTTTGAATGTCGCTTTTGTTGTGGTTATTGTAGAATCTTTTCCTTCAGGTGTCTCAAACAGGAATTTGTTCGTAACTCCTGCTGTGGAAGGTCCGATGAGGTTATAATAAGCCTCCCCGTCGCCTGCAATAAATATTGGTGCAAGATCGGTATCGTTCAGTTTTTTGATGATCCATCCTCTCCTTACACCCAGTGCATACATGGGAGAGTTGTTGTATATCTGCACAATACGAGTCTTATTATTATAATCCAGTCCTATCCTGATCCCATGACCTACAAAGATAGCCTGGCTCTGGTTGAGATAATCATCGTAATCCTGAACATAGCTCCACCTGTCGAGCTTTTTATACCTCATAGCTTCAAGAAGCTCTCTCGGACCGGTGTAATTCTCCTTTACAACAACAGGCATCAGCTTATCCCACAAGTAGTAGGATTTCATGATGTTATACAAATCATCCCTGGCTATCTCATCAGCAGTTGGAGGAACAGCAGGTTCAGGGTCATCTTTCTTGCAGGATGAAAAGAAGAAGATGTTTAAAGATAAAAGAAGTATAATAAGCTTATTCATATGAATTTAAATTGCATAAAATTTTATCAGCTGCAAATATAACGATTAATGGTCCGCCTTTGTTTTATGGTTCTGAACAAAAATTCCTGAAATAATCAATAAAAGGCCAAGAGGTGTCGTATAGTAAACAGGTTCGTGAATTATAAAATGCAGGAAGATCAGTGACAGGAAAGGAGCAAGGAATACCATATTGCTCACTTTGTCAGTTGTTGTTGCCATCTGCAGGGCTTTCAGCCAGAAAAAGAATGTAATACCCATCTCAAAAATGCCTGTATAAACCGAAGCAATAGTCCCCTTCATACTTAAGCTGGCCTGCCATTGTCCGGTAATAGCCATTGCAACAATAAGATAAATTGAGCCAAATAAAAAATTCAGCAGAAGTTTGACACTTTCTTCTCTTCGATCCCTTACATTAAGAATAAAATAGAAAGCCCATAGAACAGAGCTTCCTGAAGCAAGTAGAACTCCAGCCAGATTAGCATTTCCGGTCTGAAATAAACGCCCCTGTGATGAGATCACATAAACTCCTGCAAAACTGATAAAAAGTGCAGCAAAGCTCTTCTTTTCTATTTTCTGCTTAAGAAGGGGGACTGAAAGAAATACAAGTATTATTGGCCATATCATATTAAGTGGCTGAGCCACCTGTCCGGGTAATAATGAGTAGGCTTTCAGGAGTATAAGGTAATAAATAAAGGGATTTATAAAACCCAGCAGGGCTGAATTAAGCAACTCCCTGCCGGTGGCAGTTTTCAGCATTGGGAACTTCTTCTGAGCAATAACTATTGCAAGAAGTACCATGGTTGAGGTCAGAGAGGCAATTGTGAGCATTGGCAGGATACCAAGTTCGCCAAGGCTTATCTTGAAGGCTGTAGGTACAGTTGCCCAGAAAAATACAGCCAGTCCTGCGTAGATATATGATAATCTGGTTTCATTCATATTATTTATCCAACGTGAGCAAGGCAATTGTCATAGCCTTCAGCTTAAGTGTAATTTTTGTATACAGCATATAAATATAAATCGGGGTGTTGAAAAAGTTTCTTTTAACCACAAAGAACACAAAGTTCTCACAGAGGACACAAAGGTAAAGCATTGATTATTATTTCTTTGTGTTCTCTGTGTTTCTCTTTGTGACCTCTGTGGTTTATTGATTTTGACTTTTTCAACATCCCCATCTTAGTTACAGCCTACTTAAATCAATAATCTTGCATTTACAGTAATTGTGCAGAGGGGCAAAAATCCATAAATTAATTGATCAGTTCAAATCCGGTATATGGTACCAGTACCTTTGGCACCTTAATACCTTCAGATGTCTGGTTATTTTCAAGAATAGCCGCTACAATCCTTGGCAATGCAAGTGCACTGCCGTTAAGTGTGTGAACTAGCCTGGTCTGCTTGTCACCTTTTTCCTTGAACCTGCATTTAAGCCTGTTAGCCTGGAATGATTCGAAATTCGAAACAGAACTCACCTCGAGCCATCTTTTCTGTGCTGCTGACCATACCTCGAAATCGTAGGTAAGAGCCGAGGTAAAGGACATGTCTCCTCCACAGAGTCTTATAATACGGTAAGGCAGATCAAGACTTACTACAAGACTTTCAACATGTCTGACCATGTCCTCAAGAGCTTCATAGGAATGTTGCGGATGGGCTATCTGAACAATTTCAACCTTATCAAACTGGTGAAGCCTGTTCAGTCCTCTTACATGGGCACCCCATGAGCCTGCTTCTCTCCTGAAACAGGGAGTATAGGCTATGTTTTTAACAGGAAGGTCCTCTGCAGAAAGGATTTCGTCCCTGTATATATTTGTTACGGGGACCTCTGCTGTGGGGATCAGATAGAAATTATCAAGTGTTACATGGTACATCTGTCCCTCCTTGTCGGGCAGCTGACCAGTTCCGAATCCGGAATCTTCATTTACCATGACAGGAGGCATTACCTCTCTGTAGCCAGCCTTTATACCTTCAGCAAGGAAAAAGCTTATGAGTGCCCTCTGAAGCCCGGCTCCCTTTCCCAGGTAGACCGGGAAACCTGCGCCTGTAAGTTTAATGCCAAGATCGAAATCGATTATATTGTAGTTTTTTATCAGTTCCCAGTGAGGAAGTGCTTTTTCTGATATTTCCGGCATTTTGCCACCCTCCCGTACAATAACATTGTCTTCAGCGCTTTTACCCGGAACAACTGATTCATGAGGCAGGTTGGGAAGCTTTATGATCTCATTCTTAAGATCATTTTCAACCGGAATTATCTTATCAGAGAGTATCTTTATCTCTTCTTTAAGGGCATATGTTTTCTGCTTTGCTGCCTCAGCCTCTTCCTTTTTTCCTTCCTTCATGAGCGATCCGATCTCTTTTGAGTATCTGTTCAACTCATTCTGCATTGAATCGGTTTTTGCCTGTATTTCACGCCGCAGGCTGTCGAGACTTATGATACTGGTAATTATATCATCAGCTTTAAAATTCTTAACCTTTAGCCTTTGAATGATGAACTCACTGTTTTCGCGGATCTGATTAATTGTTAACATGGCAGGGTATATATTAAAAAAAATACAGGCTTTTCAAAGCCTGTCGCAAAATTATGAAAAACTCCCGATAATGCTTTCCTGTGCAGGAAAGAATTTCGGGAGCCTGTACTTTAATAAGAAATAAGCTATTCCGTTACCGGTTTAACCGATACATAAGTCTTATTGTCTTTTTTTCTCCTGAACTCAATCTCTCCGTCGATGAGTGCAAAAAGAGTATGATCCTTGCCAAGGCCAACATTCAGTCCGGGATTGTGTTTTGTTCCCCTCTGGCGGACAATAATATTACCTGCTTTAGCTGTCTGGCCTCCGAAAAGCTTAACTCCAAGCCTTTTGCTTTGTGAGTCGCGTCCGTTACGTGAGCTGCCTGCCCCTTTCTTATGTGCCATAATTCTATATTTTTAAATACTTAAGTTATTTCTGATTATTATTCTTTACTTTTTGAAGGTTTCTTTACAGCCGGTTTCTTAGCTGCTGACTTTTTCTCAGTTGCCTTTTTCTCAGTTACCTTTTTTGCTGCCGGTTTTTTTGCGGGTTCCTCTGCCTTCTTTACAGCTGCTTTCTTAGCGGGAGCTTTCTTCTCCTCAACAACCGGGGCCTCTTTTACTTTAGGCTCAGCTTTCTTCACAGCCTTTTTGGGAGCACCTTTGGGACCTATGCTGACTATTTCAACATGAGAAAGATTCTGACGATGACCATTCTTAATCCTGTAGCCTTTTTTCCTTTTCTTCTTAAAGACGATCACCTTATCAGCTCTCATATGTTCAAGGACATGACCATCAACAACATAATCATTGACAACTGGTTCTCCGACAGTGATCTTTCCGTTATCATCGATAAGAAGAACTTTGTCAAATTCAACACTTGAACCTTCTTCCGCTTCGAGTCGGTGAACATAAATCTTTTTGCCTTCTTCAACTTTAAACTGCTGACCTGCAATTTCTACGATTGCGTACATTTCTTATTGTTTTTACGTTACTCCGTGAGGCGTATGCATCATTTTGCTGCATAACTTCATCTGCCCCGGACGGATTTATTCAAATTCGGACTGCAAAGATACATAAATTAACCAATTTCCAAGCCGCCGGGCATATTTTTTCAATTAATATGTTCCTGTGATTTTCACTCATTTATCCGGTGTTAATAAAAAAGAATGATGTTAAACAAAGTGTTACTTCTATTATCTTTATATTTGTCTTAAATAGCCTGCCTTGTAAATGATTGGTGCATAAATAATTGATATGGAAAGAGTTAAAATTAAGGTGATGGGGATTTCGTATAGTCAGACTCAATCAGGTGCATATGCCCTGATACTGACTGAGGAGAATGGCGACAGGAGGATTCCGATCATAATTGGTGGATTTGAAGCACAGGCAATTGTAATAAAGCTTGAAAATCTCAGTCCTCCACGGCCCCTTACACATGATCTGTTCAGAATGTTTGCCGAGGAGTTTGGCATCTCAATAATGGAAGTTTTTATTTACAAGCTCGAAGAAGGTGTCTTTTTTTCAAGACTTATCTGTAACAATGGTGAAAAGGAGATATCAATAGACAGCAGGACATCAGATGCTGTTGCTCTTGCCCTGCGTTTCGGATGCCCTATATATATAACCGAGGAAATTCTTAATAAAGCAGGTATAACAGTCAATCCGGAAAGTCCTGAGAGCTCTGCCAGCAGTCAGGTTGACAGCATCCTCGACCCGGAATCTTCAAAATATGACTCCCTGTCTGACGAAGAGCTTTATAAAATGATTGATGAGGCTGTTAAAACCGAAGATTATGAAAAAGCCGCTGCAATAAGGGATGAGCTTGAAAAGAGAAAAAGAAAAAAAGCCTGATTCTGTCCTTTATAATCACATTTGAAAATTAAAAAAGACAAAGATGTATAAGAAAGTTATTCTGCCTGTCCTGCTTTTGTTTTTATCACTTGGCGTCACTGCTAAAGATTATAAAGTGGCCTCACCTGATGGAAGGATCATTGTGGTGGTTACAAAAGATGAACAGGTGAAATGGAAAGTAACTTTTGACGGGAAAGAGTTGATTAATTCTCCTGTTATTGCCATGGAGCTTGCAACAGGAACCATCCCGGCTGAAAAAGAGAGAATAAGAAAAGGCTCCGTTAAGAGAGTAAGTGAGAGCATTGTTCCGGTTGTGCCTGTAAAGAGATCGGAGGTTAAGAGTGAATACAATCTTCTTGAGATATTATTTTCATCGGGAACAATAATTGAGTTCAGAGCATATAATGATGGAGTTGCTTACAGGTTCAGAACAGCATCAGAAGGGGAAGTTACAGTGCTTAATGAAAGATCAGAAGTAAACTTTCCCCCGGGGACTAAATCGTGGTATCCGCTTGAGGAGAGCTATATGTCTCATAATGAGCGGATCTATATTCCTTCTTTAGCTGACACCCTGGCTGATAAGCACCTTGCAAGCCTTCCCGCCCTCTTCCAGGTTAGCGGAACAAACGTTCTGATTACCGAATCAGATATTGATGATTATCCCGGTATGTGGCTGCGAGGTGCAGGTAATGGTAAATTCAGAGCTGTATGGCCGCAGTATCCTGAAAAGGAAACTCTCAGGCAGGACCGTAACATTTTCATTACAAGCACCAAAGATTATATTGCAGTGACTAAAGGAACAAGAGCCTATCCATGGAGAGTCTTTGTTATTGCCCCGGATGACGGAAAACTTTTAGAGAGTGAACTGGTTTTTAAACTGGCTCAGCCAAACAAGATTGAAGATACTGACTGGATTAAACCAGGTCAGGTAGCATGGGACTGGTGGAATGCAAACAATATTTACGGGGTTGATTTCAGGGCTGGTATTAATAATGCAACATACAAATATTATATCGATTTTGCCTCTGCAAATGGAATTGAATATGTGATACTTGATGAAGGCTGGTACAGGTTAGGAAATGTAATGGAAGAAGTACCCGACATAAATGTTGAGGAGCTGTGCAGGTATGCTGAAAGCAGGAATGTAGGAATAATCCTTTGGGTTGTATGGAATTCGCTGTGGGACAAGATTGATGAGGCTCTGCCACTCTGGGAAAAATGGGGGGTGAAGGGAATCAAGGTAGACTTCATGCAGAGAGATGATCAGAAGGTTGTCAACTTTTATCATGAAGCAATCATGAAGACAGCCAGGCATCACATGCTGATTGATTTTCATGGTGCATATAAACCTGACGGGATAGGCCGGACATGGCCGAATGCTTTAACTCGTGAAGGAGTGAAAGGAATGGAGAACAACAAGTGGAGCAGGGATATTACTCCTGTACATGATGTCACCCTTCCCTTTACAAGGATGGTTGCCGGACCGATGGATTATACACCGGGTGCAATGGTAAATATGGACAGTATTAACTTTACTCCCCTGTTCACACGACCTTCAAGTCAGGGTACGAGGGTACATCAGGTAGCACTCTATATAGTGTTTGAAAGCCCTCTGCAGATGCTTTCGGATAGCCCTTCAAACTATATCAGGGAGCCAGAAACAACAGATTTCATTGTTAAGATACCTGTGGTTTGGGACGATATAAGGGTACTTGATGCGAAGATCGGTGATTATCTTCTTCTTGCCAGACGTTCAGGTAAAGATTGGTTTTTAGGAGCACTTACCAACTGGAGCAGCCGTGATTTGAATGTCGATCTCTCATTTCTTCCTGACGGGAAATACAGAATGGAGATTTTCCAGGATGGTGTCAATGCTGATCAATATGCCTCCGACTATAAACATATGATTATCACAGTGAAGGCAGGTGATAAGATGAGTATACACCTGGCTCCCGGAGGAGGATATGCCGCAATATTAACCCCGGTTCAATAGTCTGGTAAAGATAATGAAGCAATATCTCAATCTGCTCGATCACGTCCTGACTGCAGGGACACGAAAGACTGACAGGACAGGAACAGGAACAATAAGCATTTTCGGTTACCAGATGAGGTTTAGTCTGGAGGAGGGTTTCCCTTTGCTGACTACCAAGAAGCTTCATCTTAAGTCAATAATACATGAGTTATTGTGGTTTATTTCAGGAGATACAAATACGGGATATCTGAAAGATAATGGAGTTAAAATTTGGGACGAATGGGCTGACCAGGATGGAAACCTGGGACCGGTTTATGGTTACCAGTGGCGCTCATGGCCTGCCGGAGACGGAAGAAAAATAGATCAGCTTTCGAACGTTATTGAATCTATAAAAAAAAATCCCGATTCAAGAAGGCACATTGTTAATGCATGGAATGTAGGTGACCTTGATAAAATGGCACTTCCACCATGTCATTTGCTTTTTCAGTTTTATGTTGCCGAGGGAAAGCTGTCATGCCAGCTATATCAGAGAAGTGCCGATATTTTCCTTGGAGTTCCGTTTAATATCGCATCCTATGCACTGCTTACATTGATGGTAGCAGGAAGCACCGGGCTTAAACCGGGAGATTTTATACATACCCTGGGAGATGCACATATCTATCTCAACCACATTGACCAGGTGAAGCTGCAGATGAAAAGAGTTCCGTACAAGCTTCCGCAAATGATAATAAATCCTGATGTTACAGATATTTTCAGCTTTAGATATGAAGATTTTACTCTAAGGGATTATATTGCCCACCCTCATATAAAAGGCGAAATATCAGTCTGATGCTGATAGCACAGGACTGAATGAAAATAATTAAAGTATGATATCAATTATAGTAGCAGTTTCTGATGACTGGGGAATAGGAAAGAATAACGAGCTTCTCTGGCATATTTCGGATGACCTCAGACGTTTTAAAAGTCTTACGACCGGGAAAACCATAATAATGGGAAAAAAGACCTGGGAGTCACTGCCGAAGAGACCATTGCCAAACAGGAAGAACATTGTTCTTACGGATGTACCCCATGAGTGTATTGATTGTTCAATTACAGCTTATTCAATTGATGATGCCCTGAGTAAGTGTTCCCCAGATGAGGAAGTCTTCATCATCGGAGGAGGAAGTATCTACAGGCAATTCATGCCAATTGCTGACAGGCTCTATATTACCCATGTGCATATGAAAGCTCCTGCTGATGTTTATTTCCCTGAAATAGACATGACGATTTGGAAAATAAAAGAGCGGGAAGATTTTCCGGCAACCGACTCAAACAGCATTCCATATTCTTACGTGATTTACGAAAGGATTTAGTTTTCAGGCTGACTGAATAATAAATAGCTGCCTGGTATTAAGGTAAATGCCAGGCATCGTTCTCGTTTTGCTCCCCTCTTTGTCCGGTGTTTAATCCGGATCAGATGACATCTCCGTGGTGGAAAAAATCTGATTGATTAAACCTTTCTGATTTTTGTTCATCTAAATGATGTAATTGTAAACAAACTTAAAAAGAGATATTATGAAAACACGTTATTTTATACTGTTTGCCGCAGCAACAATGTTTGCGCTATTTTCATGTCAGAAAGACACTCCACTGCTGGATGACGCCAGTATTAATATTGCCGATGATGATGCTCTTACAGAGGCATTTTTTGAAGACGTTATAAGCACAGCAGATAATGCCACACTGATAGCTGAAGACCTGGCCAAAGGAGATGACTCAAAGGCCGGACCAGTTATCATGGCAGATTCCTGTCCGGTGGTAATCATAACAAAGCCCACTGCAAATCCCTGGCCAAAGATCATTACTGTGGATTACGGAGTATCATGCACAGGACTGAATGAGATTGTCAGATCAGGTAAAATTATAATTGAGATCTCTGCCCCGAGAATGGAGACCGGGTCGAAGAGAACTGTAACATTCTCTGATTATTATGTAAATGGTAATAAAGTAGAAGGAACCAAGGTTCTTGAAAATACAGGATTCAATGCCAGCCAGCATCTTGTGATCTCTGTAAAGCTGACAGGCGGGAAGATTACTTTACCTGACGGAAAGGTCATAGAACGTGAAGTTAATCATCAGAGAGAATGGATTGCAGGCCTGATGACACGAAATATATGGGATGATGAGTGCCTGGTAAGTGGCACTGCCAGTGGAGTTAATATAGAAGGTGTTGAGTATACAAATTCAATATTAACAGCTCTTCACTGGACAAGGGCATGCAGGTTTATTGTAAGCGGAGTTGTTCAGATAGAGAGGGGAGATGCCCAGCCGGTAATGATTGATTATGGTCAGGGTGACTGTGATGCAAAAGCTGTCGTCACAAGGGGTGATGAATCAAAAGAGATTACTCTCCGGTACCGCCACAGGCTGGCAAATTAGTATATCAAACTTATTTCTGAAGGAGGCTGTCTCAAAAGTCCTATTTAACCGCAAAGTTCGCAAAGTATGCGCAAAGGTCACAAAGTTAAAATATTGTTTAACAAACCTTTGTGTACTTAGCGTCTTTCTTAGCGTTCTTTGCGGTTAATGGAATTCAACTCATGAGACAGCCTCTTTTATATTTAAGAGGCCTTAAGAACCTTCAGATTTATCCTCTGCATTTTATGTGCAGCATATTCAGGAGTTATCTCAAGTTCATTTGATTTTTCGGAAGGCATTTCGAACATGGCATCAAGCATTATGGCTTCGCAGATAGACCTTAATCCTCGTGCTCCCAGCTTAAATTCAACAGCCTTGTCAACAATATATTCAAGAGCCTCGTCGCTGAAGGTCAGTTTGATATTGTCCATTTTGAACAACTTGATATATTGCTTCACAAGTGCATTTTTTGGCTCGGTAAGTATGGCTCTGAGTGCTTTTCTGTCGAGAGGATCAAGATGAGTCAGGACAGGAAGCCTTCCTATTATTTCAGGGATCAGTCCGTATGATCTCAGATCCTGAGGTGCAATATATTGTAACAGGTTATTCTTGTCAACCTTATCTCTTACTTTTGATGCTCCGAAACCCACGATCTGTGTGTTAAGACGCTGTGCTATTTTTTTGTCTATACCTTCAAAAGCTCCACCGCATATGAACAGTATATTTTTTGTATCAACCGGGATCATCTTCTGTTCAGGATGTTTTCGCCCACCCTGTGGCGGGACATTTACTATTGAACCCTCAAGGAGTTTCAGCAATCCCTGCTGAACACCTTCACCTGATACATCCCTGGTTATTGAAGGGTTGTCGCCCTTT
>CAYLYN010000020.1:0-21456 GCA_964387565.1 uncultured Rikenellaceae bacterium
TATTATTTCTTTTATTTATCTTTAATACTTAATGATATTTTAAATTGATATCTTTATGTTTTATATTTTTCTTTGACGCCAACTTATATTAAAAGATATTTATAATTATTTCAGGACTTATCACAACTTCCATCAAATTATATCAATTATGCCGACAAAAAGAAGTATAGAAGAAGCAAAGACTTATATAGAAGAGTCTATTAAACTATGGGAAGGAACAAACCAAGAGAAACAGATTATTTCTCTATCAAACTGGGCAGAGAAATATCGTATTCAAAATAAGATTGCATTTATTGAAGCACGAATTAAAGCATTAAAAAAAGATAATAAGTCATATGAGCTTATTATTAATAGAAACAATAAATTAGGAGTTGATTATCCAGTGATAAAAGCACAAATGGAACAAAATTTCGAAGAAATTAAAGAGCTCGAATCATCTTTTATTAGAAAGGAAAGAAAAAGGAGAAAATCTAGTAAATAATGACCTAATTACTCATATAGTGCTCTTTGCTTAAATTCGATACCGAACAATGAATGATTATTCTGATATAGTACTTCATTCCCTGAAAATCATCAATTTATAATAAAATTTTGCCATGCTATTCAAAAAAATTAATTTTGTGTCTGTTTTTTGTTGCAATTGTAATTTTTTGAATTACTTTTGCGGCATGAAAACAGCTACCATAGGTTCTTCGCAACATGTTGACAGGAATCATCCTGGTAACAGGGGTTTGGTTGCCCTATGGACTACAAAATTTAATAAAAAAAAGAAACAAATATTAAAGCATGGCAAATCATAAGTCATCAGAAAAAAGGATCAGGCAGACTGAAGTGAGAAAAGAAAGCAACAAGTATTACGCAAAAACAACCCGTAATGCTCTTAAAGCTCTCAGGTCCTCACATAACAAAGCAGAAGCAGCTGAGCAGCTTCCAAAACTTACCTCGATGCTTGACAAACTTGCCAAGAAAAACATCATTCACAAGAAGAAGGCATCAAACCTTAAGTCTTCACTCGTTAAGCACGTCAACAGCTTATCGTAATCATAAAAGAATATTAATTAAAAGGCTGTCAGCTATTTTGCAGACAGCCTTTTTTTATTATCTTTAAGTTGCATTTCATAAATTCGTGCTTCATGTCTGTTAAAATTACCCAATGGGCTGTCGAGGACAGGCCCAGGGAAAAACTTATTCAGAAAGGTTCATCAAACCTGAGCGATGCAGAGCTGATAGGAATACTAATAAGTTCAGGCACAAAAGATAAATCAGCAGTAGATCTTGGCCGTGAACTGCTCAGCCTTGTAAATAATAATCTTAACAGCCTCGGTAAACTTTCGATCAGTGATCTGAAAAAGCTTCATGGCATTGGCACTGCCCGTGCTGTCACCATTGCAGCAGCTCTGGAACTCGGAAGGAGAAGAAAGCTTGCTGAAGCTCCTGAAGATCCACAGATAAAATGCTCAAAGGATGTGGCTGACATCTTCCATCCTCTTTTAGCTGACCTGTCGCATGAAGAATTCTGGATACTCTTCCTGAACAGGTCAAACCGTGTAATAAACAGGATGAAACTAAGCCAGGGAGGAATCAGCGGTACTGTCACTGATGTAAGGATAGTAATGAAAAAGGCAATTGAATATCTTGCATCAGGGATAATTGTATGCCACAACCATCCCTCAGGAAACCTTAATCCAAGTGAATCTGATTCCAAAATTACCCAGAAAATTAAAGAAGCAGGAAACCTGATGGATATACAGCTGCTCGATCATCTGATAATATCCGATAAAGATTACTATAGTTTTGCTGATAACGGACTGATATAATTTCGTCATTGATGACAAGTAAGATCCAGATCTGCAATAAATAAATGTTTAACAACTGAAGAGTTATCACGGCATGACTTAAGCAGAGAATTCACTGACTCATTTAAGACAGGATGAACAAAATCCTGATCAATCTCATTCATAGGCAGGAGTACAAACATCCGTTCATGTATATGCGGGTGAGGAATCGTGAGTTCCCTGTCCTCAGAGATCAGATTGCTGTAAAACAAAATATCAAGATCAATTACCCGGGATGTGTATTTAATACTATTCCTTACCCTGCCCATTGATTTTTCAATTTCCAGTAATGATTGCAGCAGTGCACCCGGTTCAAGGGCTGTTTCGATCTTAACAACCATATTCAGAAACTTATTTTCAGCCTGGAATCCCCATGGATCTGTCTCATAAAACGATGAAGCTGTTACTATTTTCCCCGCGAATTCCCCGATTCTGCTCAGTGCAGTGCTCAGGTTTTCTTCCCTGTTACCCAGATTTGAACCTATGCCAATGTATGCTATTTTCACATTCCGGTTTTTCATTTTTCAAAAGTATTAAATACATATGTACCTTTACATAATTATTCACTTTTTTATATATTTAGAATCCTATATTTAATTCTGTAATACATGAAACAATTTCTTAAATACACCCTGGCTACTATAACAGGCATTATATTAGCTTCTATTCTCTTTTTTATAATAATGATTGCAGCACTGAGCGCTATTATTGCCTCAGGAGATAAGCCTGTGACTGTTAACGAGAATTCTATTCTTGTCTTAAATGCAGGAACTACAATTCCTGACAGGGGCAATGAGAATCCCTTTGCCGGAATTGACTTTTCGGATATGTCATTTACTCCTGCCGTTGGCCTGAATGAAATATTGCAAAATATAAAGAAAGCTTCTGAAGATAGGAAGATTAAAGGAATTCTTATCGAAAACGGGCTCATACCTTCAGGATGGGCAACAGCAGGTGAAATAAGAGATGCTCTCCTGGAGTTCCGCGATTCAGGTAAATTCGTAATATCTTATACCGACTATCTTCTGACACAGCAGTGTTACTATCTCTCTACAGCTGCCGACAGGATTTTTGTCAATCCCGATGCCATGGTTGAATTCAAAGGTCTCAGCAGCGAGGTCATTTTTTTCAGGAATGCACTTGAAAAGCTGGGTATAGAGGTTCAGGTTACACGTCACGGTAAGTTCAAGGGAGCCGTTGAACCTTTTATCCTCGATAAGCTGAGCGAAGAGAACAAACAACAGATTAAAGATTATGTAGGTTCAATCTGGGATCATGTTCTTGAATCTGTTTCGGAATCCAGGGGTATTTCAAAGGATAAGCTGTCAGAGCTTGCCGATAATCTTGCAGGTAACATCGCAGATAATGCATTGGATAATAACCTGGTTGACGGACTCATTTACAGAGACCAGCTCATAGATACTCTTAAAGTCCTTGCGGGGATTGCTGACGCAAAAGATCTTAAACTGGTTTCAATGAGTAAATACTCGAAGGTCGTTGATCCAAAAAAAGTCTTTTCCACAAAGAATCGTATTTCAGTAATTTATGCTGAAGGGAACATTGTTCTGGAAAAAGGAAATGAGACAAATATTGGTGGAAAGAAATACGCTGAAGTAATAAGAAAAGAGCGACTTGACACAAGTGTTAAGGCTATTGTACTGAGAGTTAACTCACCGGGAGGTAATGCAATTGCATCGGATGAAATATGGAGGGAACTCACCCTTGCTAAAAAAGTAAAACCCGTAATTATTTCAATGGGTAATTATGCAGCTTCAGGTGGGTATTATATCTCATGTCCGGCAACAAGGATCTATGCAAATGCAGCAACAATTTCAGGTTCAATTGGAGTATTCGGATTAATCCCCAATGCTGAAATCCTTATGGAAAAGAAATTAGGACTGAATACAGAGACTGTTAATTCCAACAGGAATTCCGATTTTCCATCAGTATTCCGGCCAATGAATAATTACGAGAAAGAGGTCATGCAGATGAGCATAGAAAAAACCTACAGTGAATTTGTGAACAAGGTGTCAGAAGGCAGGGGACTTTCCTTCGACGAAGTAGATAATATAGGTCAGGGAAGGGTATGGAGCGGAACCTCGGCAAAAAAAATAGGACTTATCGACGAAATTGGAGGATTAAAAGATGCAATTGAAGGTGCCGCCGGACTTGCCGGAATCGAAAAATACAAGATAAAGGAACTTCCTGAGCTCGAAGACCCATATACAAGACTATTGTCACAGCTTGGCGGTGAGGTAAGAATGAATATTATAAAAAGAGAGCTTGGAGAGTCACTGGTATATTACAAAAATCTTCTTGAGCTGAAAAACATGTCAGGTATCCAGGCAAGATTGCCATATTTTGTAGAAATCCGCTGATAATGAAAAATCTCAGGATCCTTCTTTATCCTGTTTCAGTAATTTACGGACTGATTACCAGCATAAGGAATTTCCTGTACAACACAGGTATCCTGGCTTCCGTTGAATTCCGGATTCCAATAATTTGTGTAGGAAATATTACTGTTGGAGGGACAGGAAAAACTCCTCATACTGAATACCTGGCAGATCTTCTGAGAAAGGATTTCCGGACAGCTGTACTCAGCAGGGGATATAAAAGAAAATCCCGCGGATTCAGAATTGTTACACCATCTTTAAAAGTTTCTGAAACAGGTGATGAACCTCTGCAGATATCATGTAAATATCCTGATGTGCTTGTTGCAGTAGACAGGAACAGGGTTAACGGGGTAAGAAAGATTATGCAGATTCAGCCTGATACAGATGTCATTATTCTTGATGATGCATTTCAGCACAGGCGTATAACACCCGGATTTTCTATACTGCTTTCTGATTTCGAAAGACTTATTATAAGAGACCACATGCTGCCTTACGGGAACCTGAGGGAGAGTATCTCAAATATGAGAAGGGCCGATATAATACTTGTAACAAAATCACCTGAAGATATAAGCCCTATCCAGCGAAGACTCATAGTCAAGGAAATAGACAAGGCTCCGTATCAGAATCTTTATTTTACCTCGATAACCTATAATAGGCCTGTTCATCTGTTCCCCAGGAGTGAATTAACAGTTGCAATGCCCGAGCTTTCAAGACTTTATGGAACAGGAATCGTTCTGGTTACCGGAATTGCTAATCCTAAACCACTGAAAGAAATACTGGAGAAGACTGCGGGAGAAGTAATACATCTGAAATATCCTGATCATTACTCTTACAAAGAGGATGATATAAAAACAATAAATGATACTTTTGAAAGACTTACATCCCCTGTAAGGTATATTATTACCACTGAGAAAGATGCTGTCAGGTTAAAGGAATTTAGTAATATTGCAGAGCGGGTAAAATCTGTAATGTTTTATATCCCCGTCGGCATCTGTTTTTTGAATGATGACAGTAATGAATTTAATAATCTGATCATTGAATATGTTAGAAAAAATAAACGAAACAACAGAGTTTCTGAGATCTAAAGGATTTATTAGTCCTGATGCAGGTATAATTCTTGGGACAGGCCTGGGAGGCCTGACTAAAAAAATTACCAATCGCATTGAGATTGACTACAGGAATATTCCCAATTTCCCTGTTTCCACAGTAGAGGGTCATGAAGGCAAGCTGATTTTTGGTGAATTCGGAGGGAGAAAGATTGTTGCTATGAAAGGGCGCTTTCACTACTATGAAGGATATGGCCCTGAACAGGTATCATTTCCGGTAAGGGTTCTGAAATTCCTCGGTATCAAATGTCTCTTTCTTTCAAATGCAGCCGGAGGAGTAAATCCGGAATTTCAGATTGGAGATATTATGATAATTACTGATCATATCAACCTCCTGCCGAATCCGCTTATTGGCCAGAATGACGACAGAATCGGTGTAAGATTTCCCGATATGGGTGAAGCATATGACAGATACCTTATTAAAAAGGCACTTATTATTGCAGCCGAACACCATCTAAGGATCAGAAAGGGAGTTTACCTTGCAACAAGCGGTCCGACTTTTGAAACACCTGCCGAGTACAAATTCTTCAGAACTATAGGTGCCGATGCTGTTGGTATGTCAACTACACCGGAAGTAATTGTTGCCCGCCATATGGGACTCCCCTGCTTCGCTATCAGTGTAATAACCGATCTTGGCGTTGAAGGCAAAATTGCTTATACAACCCATCAGTCGGTTCAGCATGAAGCTGAAAAGATTGAATCCGGGATGACAGCAATTATGACAGAACTAATAAATTCCCTTTAGGAACCATAAAAGTTTAGCGTAAGACTGTACATACTTTTTTTGCTATTTTACTCCTGCCATTTTCATTATACCAGGTGATATGTAAAATATATATCCCCGAACGTACCGGAGAACCGTCATCAGCAGTACCATCCCATATCAGTGATATCCCGCTGCCCGCCAGCATTTTTGAGGCAATCTTCCTTATATGACTGCCGTTTTCATCATACACTGTAACTGAAATGATATTATCACTGCCGCCCGGATTCAGTTTTATTGTCAGGAAGTCCTCATAACCGTCATTATCAGGTGTGATCTTTGTGGATGATAACATTATTTCTGAAGATTCATCAAAGGTTCCGGTTACTATAGAATTTGTAGTTCCCGGAGTTCCCCAGCCGGAGCTTTCTGTTGCCGAATGCCAGCTGGCAGCTTCTTCAGAAGGATTGCATCTTCCTGTTTTTTCAAGCGAGATTCCTTCAAATCCCGACAGAAGGGAGTAATGCATCTTTTCATTGTAACTTAATTTATCAATAATAATAAGCTCATTGCTGAGTAATAAAAGATTCCCCTTATCATCAGGCATTGATGGCAAAGAAGCTACTTCAAAAATAGCATCGGGAGATGAGGTATAAAAACGTTCTACTACTTTATCACGATCAGTTGTAACAACATAGTAAGTGTCTGGAAGGATACATCTCTGGAGAATTGAAACAGGAGTAAGAACAGATGTATCACCTGTTATATCATTAACACTTGCCAGATATAGTTTCGATGCATCAATTATCCTTTCCGAACAATTGTATAATTCAATATAGTCTGGTTCTCCGGGGTAAGAATTGAAGAGAATTTCATTAAAAGAAATATCGCCTGATGCAGCCGGTTCGGTAACACCGAAATATGATGTGGATTTTATTGCTTTGTTACCGGCAAAATCTGAAATCCTGTCTGGCAGCTGAAATTCATAAACGGTTCTGTCCTCAAAAGGTGATGATAAAAGAAGGGTGAATTCACGGAGCAATATATCAGAGGCAATGATTTCTTTTATCTCAGGACCTCCCTTAATTTTTGCGTCCAATAAATCCGTGTACCTGCTCACAGGTTCCGAAAAACGGATAGTCAGCATCTCTCTGTCATAAGGAAACAGATTATTTATCCCGCAAAAATACCGGTCGCTGTTTTGAGCCAAAACAGAGTTAATAGCACCCGGTGTGCCTCCATTTCTTGAGGTTGAAGCTTTCCAGTTTCCTTCATAATAGAAAGGAAATGAATCATCTATCATTTCAAGTGACCACCCTCCCCGCGATTTAAGATCACTTCCATACCATTTGTCAGAATATTCCACTCCATGGATAAGGATTCCTGATGTATCTGTGACGCTAAGCAGTTTGCCCTGGTCAGTCAGAGAAGGAAATTGTCTTACGCCTGTTACCTTGCCGTATTCTTTAAAATATGAAGTATCCTGTATTGATGTAATAATTCTTATCTCTCCAGGTTCCATCGAAAAGGAGGGCAAAGGATAATCCTGTTCTCCTGCATAAAGTTTCCAGCCTGTCAGGTCCAATAGAAAGTCGCTCCTGTTCCTCATTTCAAAATATTCCCTGGCCGGCAAAGATACTGATGGTACCGGATCGGCCATTATTTCTGTGATAACTACATCACCTGTTTCAGCCCAGACAGGAGTAAATTTTATTGCCGTATCTACTCTGCAGTTGTTCTCTTTGTCACATATATTATTGATTATTAATATATTTAAATTCTTATTGATGAATTCACCGGCAAAGTCAATAATATAACTTAACGATCCGTTTCTAACTACATTAAGAGGGATATATTCATTGTTATTAAGCTGGAAATTCTCAGAAGAGGCAAAAGAATCAGTCACCTCCTCATCGATCATAATCTCCAGGGATCTCCTTCCGCATATCTTATAACCGGTTATTGTGGGAGCAGCAGTATCCTTATAGAAAACACCGGTAACAGATATGTCATCTAACCACAGTAAACGATCGCGTGTTGAAGAATATCTGAATGACACTATGAACCATAGAGGTTCAAATAATTCAGGCTCATAACCTGAGGATTCAGAAACCAGGCTTCCATCGCTTCTGTAAATACTGACCGTCCATGAACCATCTTTTCCTCTTTCCACATTGATTCTTACAGCATCAGCTGTCCCGATATCTGTCTGCCAGTTTATATGGCAGTTAACAACAACAGTAATATCATTATCCTTTATTTTCCACAACCTTAGGGTATCATCATATCCGGTCAGGTTCACCCCTACGGCATATCCCTTTATTCCTGTACCAGAGGCTATAGCAGAAGGAGATACATCTGACATAAGGAATACAGTCCAGTTATTTGATGATGACGGATCATAGCCATGCCTTATCACAAATGACCAGCTGGTAATGCCTTCAGAAGCATGCAGATCTGAGATCCGTATTCCTGTTCTGTCGGTTCCTGATTCAGAATTGTCAAAAGAATGGTGTAATGAGAATTTTCCGGAGAGTGCTCCTGAAGAATCAGCAGACCATCGTGCCGGGATACTTTGCTCCCAGTTATCAGACAATCCCTCTTCAAAGTTATCAAATACCTGTCCTGCTGCCACATATGGCAACAGAATCAATAACAAAATTACTTTTTTCATGCAGCGGGACGAAAGGAAAAAAAAGTTAATTTTGACGACTCAACAATAGAGTAAATTTAATAAACTTTTTCAATCCAAACAAGTAAAAACCATGAGAACAGCAGTCGTAGGTGCCACCGGAATGGTAGGCCAGACAATGATCAAAGTACTCGAAGAGAGGAATTTCCCGTTAACAGAGCTGATACCTGCCGCTTCGGAAAAATCGGTTGGCAGGGAGATCATGTTCAGGGGAAAAGCTGTTAAGGTGGTAAGCGTTAAGGAGGCTGTTGATGCAAGGCCTGAATTTGCTATTTTTTCTGCAGGAGCCGGTACTTCAAGAGACTGGGCGCCGGAGTTTGCAAAAAACGGAACGGTAGTGATTGATAATTCGTCATTCTGGAGAATGTATCCGGAAGTTCCTCTTGTGGTACCTGAAATAAACAGTCATGTCATCAAAAAAAATGATCGCATAATTGCTAATCCTAACTGTTCAACCATCCAGATGGTGATGGCTCTGGCTCCTCTCCACAGGAAGTACAAGGTAAAAAGACTTGTTGTTGCTACATACCAGTCAGTTACCGGTACTGGTGTAAAGGCTGTGGCCCAGATGGAAAATGAGAGAGCAGGAATTAAGGGAGAGATGGCCTATGCTCATCCTATAGATAAAAATTGTTTCCCGCATGGCGGATCATTTCAACCGGATGGCTATACAACTGAAGAACAGAAACTTGTTGATGAGACCAGAAAAATACTTGAGGACAATTCAATCATGGTAACCGCCACAGTTGTCAGGATCCCTGTTGTTGGTGGACATTCAGAAGCTGTAAATATTGAATTTGAAAATGATTTTGAGATTGAAGATATTAAAAAGCTGCTGTCATCATTTCCAGGTATTAAAATCTATGACGACCCTTCAAAAAATGAATATCCTATGCCGCTCATGGCTCACAACAGGGATGAAGTATTTGTGGGAAGAATAAGAAGAGATTTTTCGAAGGAAAAATGCCTCAATCTCTGGATCGTTTCAGATAACATCAGGAAGGGAGCTGCAACAAATGCCATCCAGATAGCGGAATACATGGCTGCCAATAAGTTGTACTAAATTAATCCTCTCTGTGGCTCTCTGTGACTCTCAGTGAGACTCTTTGTCAGTTCTTCTTAGTTTCACAGAGAAACACAGAGTCCCGTCCCGATAGCTATCGGGAGCTATCGGGATTCTTTGTGACCTCTGTGGTTTATGGATTTTGACTTTTTCAACATCCCCAACTTTAACCCGGCTAATTCAATATAAAAAGACCCTTATGTTGACGGCTATTAGGCCGGGGGGTGAGTTTATGAAGTCTCATACAGAAACTCATTGTAAGGATATCTCTGAACGTGGATCCTCTTTACCTCATCATACAGAAGACTGCGAAGTTCCTCTACATTTTCACGTGTTTTTGCAGAGATAAATACACTCTTATGGTTTTTATCTGATGCCATCCAGGTTTTCTTCAGATCGGCCAGCGAATAGTTTTCTCTCTGCATGGGTGTCAGGTCAAATTCATCCCTTGCAACATATGAAAATGCATCTATCTTATTGAAGATTACAATTGTCCGTTTATCAGCAGAAGAGAGCTCCTTCAATGTTTCATTCACCACTCTGATCTGATCTTCAAAACCTGGATGAGATATATCAACCACATGGACCAGCAGATCAGATTCCCTTACTTCATCAAGAGTCGATTTGAATGATTCGACCAGGTCATGAGGAAGCTTTCTTATGAATCCGACTGTATCTGAAATAAGAAAAGGCAGATTCGCAACCACTATCTTTCTGACAGTTGTATCGAGTGTAGCAAACAGCTTGTTTTCAGCAAACACATCAGACTTGCTAAGCAGGTTCATAATTGTTGACTTTCCAACATTTGTATAGCCTACCAGTGCCACTCTTACAAGCTTACCCCGGTTTTTACGCTGGGTCGACATCTGTGTGTCAATCTTCTTGAGCTGCTCTTTCAACAATGAAATCCTGTCCCTGATTATCCTGCGGTCTGTTTCGATCTCAGTCTCACCAGGACCTCTCAGTCCAATACCTCCGCGCTGGCGCTCAAGGTGGGTCCACATACCGGTTAGCCTCGGGAGCAGGTACTGATATTGAGCCAGCTCCACCTGTGTTCTTGCATGTGATGTTCTGGCCCTCCTGGCAAATATATCAAGGATAAGGTTAGTTCGGTCGAGGATTCTGCAACCAAGTTCTTTTTCAATATTTCTTAGCTGGCTTGGTGATAGTTCATCATCAAAAATTGCTATATCCACATTATGTTCATTCACATAAGAGGATATTTCTCCTATTTTTCCTGAACCAACAAAAGTCCGCGGATTTGGTGAATCAAGTCGTTGTACAAACCTTTTTAAGGGTTCTGCACCTGCAGTTTCTGTAAGGAAGGCAAGTTCATCAAGATAATCATTAACCTCTCTTTCTTCCTGCCCGGGGTATATAATTCCTATAAGTATTGCCCGTTCAATCTTACTCCTGGTCTCTATCATCACCCGCTCACCTCCCGCCTTCAGCCCGATACCTGTAGCCTTACCTTATAAATCTCTTATTATTCTGAATAGCACCTCTTATAGCCATTTTCAGATTTTCGGAGCACATCATAACCATATCCAGATCTGTCGGGAACTGGACAGGCTGCTTCTTGGTCCTTTCAAGAAGCTCAGGAGTAAGTGCCTGAACATCCCCGATAGCCCTTGATGAAATATTCTCAAAGTCTGACTGAGCTCCGATAGGATCTTTTTTCAGCATTTTATTAGGATTCACCTGTATGACTTCAACATCACCGTCAATCCTGCATGATTTTAGCTGGATTGTCTCAACAAGGGCACATTGAAGTGTTTTGTACTTTTTTATTTTGATATCATTCCCGAGTGAATCTCTCATAACATTTCCCTTTTTGTCAAGCTTATACTCAAACCCGTCATCCACATCTCTCTTTACAACAGAATCCTTCTGTATTGTCTGATCAGGGGTTACTGCCACATTCTTGACATTGACATTAATGAAATAGTCATATTCGGTGTTATTATTTAGATTCACCGTATGATACTCAACCCATTCAGAATTAAGAACAGGTAAATCAAGAGCAAGCAGGTCCTGTTCGAATTCCTGTGGAAATTTAATAATTGAGATGTTCTGAACTGAAACAAATACCCTGCTCATTCCCATATATTTGGCTTCTTCAATTTTATTATCAATTCCGGGATAGTCGCCCATATATTGTTTAGCTCTCAGGAATTCACCAAATGCCTGCCTGTAGTTTTCCTTTATTTTCCCCTCCATAAGCTGGTTTCCATGGGCAAAATAGAAATCTGCTGCTTTACGTTTTGCCTCAACCATGTCGGCCATATAGTCGACATAAGGAAAATCAACTGTCCGTCCGTTAAGGTTAAGCGGAGTAACTGTTCTTACCTGTGTCTGTCTTGCGCTCAGACCCTGGTATATCTGGTATATCTCATCCCAGCTGTTTGCACGGCCTTCCATTTTCAGGTACCTGATCCTTTCCTGGTCAAGCTCGTTTGCCACCCTGTAAGATTCTGAAAGTATCTCAATCTGTTTTTCATCATCACGGTCACGTCTGAGTTCTTTAACAGCTTTATCAATGGCAGCATCATAATTGCCCTTGCTCAGCTGTTTTTTCGATGAGCCGCATCCTGAAAACAGAATTGTCAAAATGATAAAAAATGGTATAATCTTTCTCATATTATTGCTTATTAAGATGTTATAAAAATAATAAATATTGTTTACTCATATTTAAAAATTATCTGTTTAATGAATCTTACTTCGATTATTCCATGTTGTAGCTATTTCTTCACAATATAGTTAACATTTTAAATATGATCAGAATATGAAATTCAGCCACATTGAATATCTCACTCTTACCGGTTGCCCTCTCTGCAATCCAGGGCTCCACTTCGGAGAAGCCTGTATTGCCTTAACCGCCTCATTGTCAATAATTGGAGCAACCCCCTTAACCACAGTTACATTGCTCACTGAGCCGTCTGCCTCTATAATGAATGTCAGGTAAACTTTGCCCTGGATCCTGGCTTCTATTGCTGCCTGCGGGTAGTTGGTCCGTTTCTGAACCCATTCCCGGAATTTATTTATATCTCCTCCTCTGAATGACGGCATTACCTCAACCAGGAAAAACGGATCATCAGTGGCAATCCCATCCTGGCCGGCAGAAAGATTGTCACCTGCACCATAGCCATCAACGAATGACTCCTCAACTGTTGTCTGGGCAAGAACTTCATCCGTGGTAACCTGTTTTACCTCATCCGGCATGATTGTATCAACCACAACCGGGGGAACGTATTTTACAACCTCCTGGACGCGTTCCGATCCGGGAGGAGGGGGTGCAGGAGGAACTATTATCTGCTCAACAGGAGGTTCCAGGCTCTCCATCCTTACCGGAATATATACAAGGTCGCCCGAAAGAATATTATCTGAATGTGGTCGCAGGATGAAAGGTAAAATAACGATCATACAGCCAAGTACCGTTGCCATCAATATACCTGTTGATACAACCCTGTTATATCTCTTCCTCAGCTGATAAGCACCATAATCCCTGTTCCTGTTCTCAAAGATCAGGTCATCAAGATCAAGTACGTTTCTGAGATTGTCAAACATCCGGAATCCTGTTGTAAAATATTTTTAAAGTCAGCCAAAATTACTAATAAGAGTCATTATGCCAAAACCATGCCGGAATATTTTCCGGTGTGTAGGTATGTCGGTTTGGCGGTATAGCGGTTAGGAAATTATAAGGCTTGAAGGTTCACAATACTTTAAGTGAGTCAATATGTCAAACTCTTAACCGGTTTTAATTCTGATCTTTTTTTACCACATTTGCCACAAACAACAATAATTTTTGTCTGTAACAACTTTGTTATATGGCTAATCAAAGATCTCTTGTAAGAACACTTGGCCTGGGCTATGTGATCATTGTGGTGATGGCAAACATTCTGGGCTCAGGTGTTTATAAGAAGATCGCACCGATGGCTGCAGAGCTGAACTCTTCCGTATGGATTCTCCTTGCCTGGACAGCAGCAGGGATAATAACACTTTTCGGGGCACTTGGAAACGCAGAGGTTGCAGGTATGCTGGCAGATACAGGAGGTGAATATGTTTATATAAAACGGATATATAACAGGTTTCTTGCTTTCATTTACGGGTGGTCTCTTTTCACTGCAATTCAAAGTGCTGCAATAGCTTCCGTGGCATATGTTTTTGCTCATTCCCTGAACAGTATGATAGCATTACCGGAAGTTCTGCCTGCTTTAAATGATTTTTCCATAGGCGGGATTTTTTACCCCTTCCAGGAGTTCAATATCAAACTGACAGCTATACTCCTTATCCTGGTCCTCACATATATTAACATTTCCGGACTCAGAGTGGGTGCAGGTGTCAGCAGGGCTATCATTTATCTTGTCTCGGCAGGACTACTGACAATTGTTATGGCAGGGCTAACAAGTATGGGATCAAAGAGCATAAATTTAACTACTGATTCATGGCTGTCAGGGGGAACTGTGACACTCTCTTCCTTTTACACAGCAATGCTTGCAGCTTTCTGGGCTTACCAGGGATGGGTATCAGTCGGATTTATCGGCGGTGAGGTTAAAAATCCGACAAAAAACATTCCCAAGGGTATCGTTATTGGAGTCTTTATAATAATTACTATATACCTTGTAGTTAATTTCACCTACCTTACAATTCTCTCAATTCCCGATCTTGCTGAGATAAACGCATCAGGAATAAAAATTGCAGCTGTTGAGGCAGTAAGAAGCTTCTGGGGATCAGGCGGTGCGCTCTTCATTTCTATGCTTATTCTGATAACCACATTAAGCTGCACAAATGCATCAATTCTCACAGGAGCCAGGCCATATTATGCGATGGCCCGCGATCAGCTCTTCTTCCGGTCATTTGGAAAAATAAACAATAATAATGTTCCCGGAGCTTCGCTGCTATGGCAGGGAGCCTGGTCATCAGTTCTGATACTATCAGGAAATTTCGATCAGCTGACAGATATGCTGATCTTTACAGTATTTATATTTTATGGAGCCACTTCTCTTGGAGTATTTATCCTGCGTTATAAAATGCCTGATGCTCACCGGCCTTATAAGGTATGGGGTTATCCGTTTGTGCCGGCTGTTTTTGTACTCTTCTGCATCGGTCTGTTTTTCAATACCATAATTACCCGTCCCCGTGAAGCAGCAATCGGAATGACATTAATTCTTGCAGGAATCCCGGTCTATCTGTACCTCAGAAAAAAGTATAAGTGTTCTTAATCTTAATTTTAATTAAAAGCCGTTTTGGCACCGATTGCAAATCGGCGCCAGCAAATCCCTGAAAATATGCCCTCTGTGTCTCTCTGTGTTCCCGATAGCTATCGGGACTCTGTGTCCCTCTGTGTCAGTTCTTAATCTACCTCAACCTGATAAGCTTAACAGCTACGCTCTCATTTACTGCAGGAGTATTCAAGATCATTTTCCCGTCTTTGCTTTCAACCAGTTCGGTTCTTAAAGTTGTGGCATCAATTGTATTAATCCATTCTGCCGACCAGCTGCCATCCGGAATATCATTCAGCTCCAGTATTCCCTCAGGCTGCCCGGTAAATTGTATACCTGCAAGCTCATGCAGCAAAGTATATTTCTGATTTTTAAGCCATAACAGAATATATCCTTCGCTTTTCAAACCCCTTACTTCCAGGTCGGGGCCATCCTTTAGCAGGAAATTTTTCAATTCAAAAGCTGTCTGGAAACTACCTCCCCCTCCATTATTTATAACCAGAGTATGCTTTCCCTTCCTTACCGGGACCGGGAAATACTGCATATAGGGTGGTGAAGGCTGCAGATCCCTGTTTAAAATCTCTTTTCCATCTATTAAAACAGAGAGCTTCACTGACTGAACTTCACTTCTCACATCGCTGGCAAAGACAACGAATTCTCCGTCAACGGGGTACTCAACCTCAAATGTCACTGACGGAACACTTCTCGAATTCTTCCTGCCGGTAGTATCCACCAGCGGTGACTGAAGATACTCATTGGGCACAACTTTTCCATCTTTTGTAATCTGGAAAGATTTCTGTGAGGCAGCCTCCTTTGGCATTCCGTAATTTCCTGTCGGATTCCATCCTTCAATAACTGCATCGGCATAGTATTTTTTTGCATCATTCTTAAACCTGAAAGATGAAACAGTAACCGGCGACCACCTATTTTTGCTGAATGGAACATCATCTGTTACTTTCGATACCGCCTGCAGAAATGTATAAACTATCTGGTTATCGAGCCAGTTCCATTCCCAGGCCATCCCTGTACCTGCACTTCCGCTCACCAGGGGACTCCATAGTCCGTCATGAATCATACGTTTCTCAGGATCGACCTCCCCATAACCTCCTCGGGGCAGGTTGCTATGGCCTATTCCAAACTCAGCCAGCATGTATGGTTTTTTGAACTGTGTAATGAATTTCCTTGTCCATACTTCCGCTACATCAGCTATGTTTTTCAGACCGTAGGTGTTTGTGGAGACAATCTCCATTTCGGGCATGCTGCTGATTTCGTCCACGCCGTTGAGCCTGCCATCGTTTGTATGTATTACATGCCCGAACGGATCAACCGATTTAAGAAACCTGGTCATTCGCCGGTGCCATGCAACAGCTGAAGGGATATCAAAACCGGGTTGTGCGCTGTACTCATTCCACAGGTTCCATGAAAATACAGCAGTTGAATATCCCCAGCGTGCGACGATATACCTGAATCTTTTTTCGAGGAACTTCATCGATTCCTCGCTTGTAAAGTACTCGCGGGGTGACTCAAGAATGCCTCCGTTCTCCTTATTAAATGCATTGTATTTCCACCCCAGGTTGAAGTTATACTGATTTGTCATGCACATCTGGTGGTAGATGCCTAGGATCTCTCCCATTTCAATAACCTTGTCAAGCTTCCATGAAGCATCCTGCTTAATTTTCCCCAATCCCTTGTCAGGCCCATCCGAAGGCCTGGATTCCTCACCCAGGTCCAGGTCGCCCGACATTATGAATAATCTGTTGTAATTGCCGCCTGATTCAGCAAACCGCGGATATATCTTCATGTAATTGAAGTAATTACCTACAGCATTATCCACTGCAACAGCGAAGAAAGGGGTCCCGTCATCAAATTCAAAGTATAGTGGATTTGTTCTTGAAATCTTAAGGAATCCATGATTTGTATTATACCGGACTCCTGTAAATGTCTGCTGCTTAGAGACAATTTCCTTCCCTCTGTTATTTGCAATTATTTCAGCTTTGTATTCTCCCTCAATAGCTGGAGCAAAGCGCACTTTCCAAACAGGTGGACCGATTTTTTCTATTGATCTAAGTGAGTTTTGCCTGTAATCCTGGTAAAAAAATCCCGGGACTAGTAGTTGCTTCCCGTCAGGAGTATAGAATCTTGCATCAACTTTAATCTGATCCGGATCGAAAGGATTATCCCATTCACCATTAAGCTCAAAGGTTATTTCGAACTTCTCGTAAAGGCCTATCCTGGGAGCATTTATGGTGATCTCCCCGAATTTAAGTTCTCCTTCGGAACGGAGGTCGACATAATTATTTCCGGTAATTTCCTGGCTTCTGGCTAACTGTGAATAAAACACCAGCAAAATGACTGCAAGATTCAGGATTTGTAAACCAGATTTTTTTAAGGAAAAAGAAGATTTCATAGGAATAAGTTTTTATTTCCTCCTAAAATTAAGAAACACTGATGAAAATTACTCATTCTCTTATTAAAACCGTGAAGGTTACATATATTTTGCCAACTGCCAACTGCCTATTGCCAACTTCAGACCCTTAGTTGTCAGAAAGCCTTACTGTTAAATCTTCCTTTCCCCCCTTCAATTCTGAGCCTGCCGAAGCACGACTTCCAGCCTTCGACTTCCGACTTCTTTTAGCCACCGTAGCTATCCTGAGCTTGCCGAAGGAAGCGAAGGTGGCCGACTTATTGATATCCTGTATTTTTCGTCAGTTTCAATATTTAATGAAATTACTTATATTTGTGACCTTGACCCGGGGGATTAGCTCATCCCGATAGCTATCGGGAGGCTAGAGCGTTTGTTGTTAATTTGTTCTTTTTATATTCGGGGGATTAGCTCATCCCGATAGCTATCGGGAGGCTAGAGCGTTTGTTGTTAATTTGTTCTTTTTATATTCGGGGGATTAGCTCAGTTGGCTAGAGCGTTTGACTGGCAGTCAAAAGGTCAGGGGTTCGATTCCCCTATTCTCCACCATCGCCCTCCGTAGCCTTCTTTGACCTGCGAAGCTTTAGCGAAGCAGGTGGCGAAGGAGGGCTTTTTCATCTACGAGTTTAACGATACGGTACTTTCATTCTCTTTCCGGTAGTGACTAATAATTAACAGCACTCCGGCCACGACAAAAGGGACACAGATCATCAGCACTATCGACAGGCTGATCCAGAAAGAATGATTTCTCCTGTAATTCAGCATAAATACCAGAACACATAATACCAATCCAGTTATTGTGAAAATAGTCCCCCCGACTTTTTCCCATTTCCAGGCCACTATAAGAATCCCGAGCAGAACAAATGAAGGGATGAGATGCATTAGTAAAGCAGAAGCATTCTGCCAGAATGTCTTTTCCTGGGAAAATGAGTCAAGAGCAAACATGCTTACAAATAGAATGGCCAGAATGATAATTATTCTGGCTATCCAGGACAGTAATCCGGATTTCTTTTCCATAACCTTTTTTTTAATAATACACTAAGTTACACCTCTGAGTGTCCAAAGTCAATTATTTTTCCTACCAGTAAGCCGGACAATTATCCCTTGTTTTTGATCCGGGGAATCGCCTTCTGGACATTCCTCTGGGTTTTTCATCATCCTCACATTTAAAGAAAAAATTCATACCAAAACGCAGGGACAACATACGGGCATTATAAGGATAAACTAATGAAGTTGAAACATCTTTTGTAAACCTGACAGGAATATTATCGGTAAGTATATAGAATTGAGCACCCTTGTTTCCAAAAGCAAGTCCTCCACCAATCTGATTCAACTTGTTATTCATTATAGTATAACTGAGGCTTGCTGCAGATGCTTTGAAAGGTGTCGCATTAAGTGAAAGAGTAAGAGATGGCCTGATATGGGTTCCGTTAACTTCTATCCATGTAATTGCACCTGCTTTCAGATTTGGAATCAACACTCTGGTAATCCCCCCGTAAAGATTGAACGGAAGCATTGTAACATATCCTGATGATGAGGATGAAGCATGAAATGAGTTCAGCAGTGAATCCTGCAAAGCCTGGAGAAGATCCCCCTGGTTGGGATCATCAAAATACTGATCTAGGTCAATGCCCCTGAATACAAACTCCCCGGTCCCTGTGAAACTATTAACATTATTTCGCCACCAGATAAAACCAAGGTCGGTAAAACTGGCTGTAACCTGAGTTGATTCATCAAGGTTGAAAATAATTCCGCCATCCAGGGCAAGTCCGCGGTTACCATTGAAAATATAATTGCTGATAAGGTTTTGGGTTGCAGGCTCAAAATTTATACTGCTTACAAGACCATTTGATGAATATCCCAGCGTAACAGGTAATGAGCTGTTTACTTTGTAATCTACCTTTGCATCTAGTGTTATCGGATCTTCAGTGGTGTTAAACTGTATTTGCGAATTTCGTGTATTGACATTAGCCATGCCATTCAGATAATTAATCCTTGCTCCAGCCCTAAATCCTTCGAAAACTTCCCTTGAAACACTGACACCAATTGAATTCCATGCTGTATTATTCACCCCCAGCCTGTTAAGGTTAACAGGAATGGCTTTCATTCCGGTCACATCCCAGTTTCCATCTTTCAGTGAAACAATATCATGCGGGTAGGAGAATTGCATAGAGACACGATTGGAAATTCCAAAAGTCAGGTACCATTCTTTTATATTAAATCCAAACCCCAAAAGGTCAACATCCGAATTGACCAGAGAATAATTCATTCTCCTGAGCTTATTATCGAGATTTTCAAGGTCAAGATAATATGTGTCTGACTGAGCTCCTATGCCGGTATGCACAGCATCATGAAACCCAAATCCTGTATTACGGATGCTCTCTCTTGTAGAAGAAATTACCGGTAATGACAGGTATAACCTGCATGGGTGCATAATAGCCGGATTCAGCTGGTTAGCCTGGGGAATTGAATGAATCAGATAAAGAGTATTATTCTGTGCAGATGCAAAAGGATGATTTAACATAATATACATAAAGAATATACCTGCAATTATGCTTCTTTTCAGAGACAGGTTAAATTGAATTCTCTGTAGTCTCTGCATTACTTTCCGGTTTGTATTTTAAGCTGAGCTATAAGACCAACATTGTAATCGAGAAAATATGTCGAGTATAGCTTTACATCAATTACAGGAAAATCGGTTGTCATAATACTACCTTTTACAATAAAATATCTGGTATTCAACAGGTTATCAATCCTTGTCCTGGGCAGGTCAATATCAATTGGCGACTGTTTATTTGGATCAGCTATCCCGTCGCCGTTCGTATCACTCGCTCCTTCAATCATCTCATTCCCTGTGAAGAGAGAATCAATTAATAACCGATTCTCATCCAGCAGGTAGATCTGTGGATATACTGTTACCGGGAAGGAGTTTGTGATACTTGTGCGCACAATCAGTCTTTCAATTTCATCGGGGGGAGGGAGTGCTGAACTGAGGTAATCGAAATCAAGTGTATCGGGCAGGAGAATAAAATCAGCCTTACCCCAGAGTGGAATTTCTATTGATACAGATACACTGTACCTCGAGTCATATCTGATAAATGTGTTTTCAGCAGATCCCAAATCTGATATTCCGGCAGAAGCTTCAATCATAATTGATTCCGGAAAAGATGCAATAAAATCGGGGAGGTTTGAATTATTTCTGTCAATAACCAGGCTGTCGTATATCGTCTCTCCAGCCTGGCTGATTGCCGGGTATCCAATAATTTTTGGTGATGTTTCCACCGGTACTCCGGATCCTGTAAGGGGAGTAGCGATATTATTTCTGTCAATCGCCTCGATCCTGCTGAAATAAATCCCAAAAGGTACCCCAACAGAGTTAAAAAAGAAGAGTTTGAATTTTGGATCTGTAAAGTGTATTTCTCCTTCCGTAACCTGATTAAAAAATGGAGTAGGAATTGCCTGTAACGGAAAATCGATTGTATACCCTTCAAAATTACCGTAAATAGTTTCATATGCCGGATCAGTAAGATCAGCGCGGAAGTCAATTATTGTTCCACCCGGACTGACAGGTCCTGAGGCTGATTGCAGTCTGACATAAATTATACACTTAAGAACATTATTTCCAGATATGTCATGCTCCGGAACTAATGAATAATCATTAAGGGCTATTGAAAAATCTGGATCTGAAAGGTTGCGTGTATCGCTGAATGGGACTCCATTCAGCTGAAGGCCCTCAATCAGGAATGTAACTGTTCCTGTTAAGTTCGATGAGTTCACATCGATCTGAATTGTCCCGGATAACAATTGGATACTATCTATTCTGGCATCAGCCTGAGTGGATACTATTGGAATATTAACTGAATCCATTATTATGAGAGAGGCTCCGGGGGTATCAAGGAAAATAACTGACCCGGTCTGATTGAGCAGCTGTCTGTTTGCAGCAGCAGCATTTATCGAAAGAATATCGCCCATCACTCCCGAATCGAGAGGAGCATTGTAACAGAGATATAAAAAACCATC
>CAYLYN010000020.1:21556-34958 GCA_964387565.1 uncultured Rikenellaceae bacterium
GGTTAAGTTAAATATGCAATATTCAGCTCTTTCTGATCCCTGGTATAATAACGTAAGATACAAAAGAATTGTATGTCCTGTTCTAAAAAGAAAAAAGTCCTTCATAAATAGAAAATGTTAACTGCAACTCCGGCAAAAAGAATAATTGACTCTTATTCCGGTATTACCGGCAATAATATCCCTTGGATTCAAGGTTTTGTATCATCCCCGGATCACATGCTGTAACTTCATCCAATAACTGGCCTGTCCTTTTATCAAAATTTTTGCAGGTCATGCACTTGTTTGAACAGGAGAACAGAAAGCAAAATAACAGAAGAAACAAAACAGCGTAAATTCTTTTAAAAGACCATAAATCATCCATTTGAAAATGGGTAAATCAGATAATAATCCGATAAAATTAATCAATAAACAGGTTATTAAATTAATTTGGATATATAGAATTATTTTATCTTCAAATTATTATCGCTGCTCAATAATATTCTCAACAACTGATTTATGATTAATACCTTTTTGAATGGCATTGAAAAACAGGTCGCTCCTACGGAGCTAATGATCATAACTGCATAATCATCCTGTAAACAGGTCGTCCCTCCGGGACTCTAATTATCAGTTGAATAATATTGTCACGTAGTGGCGTCCTGTTCATAGCCACGTAGTGGCGACCTGTCTAATGTGATCCAAATATGGCTCCACACTGTAATATTAATTCTACCATTCGGTAGCATCAATAATTTCCATAACGGAAAGTATCATTTGAATTAGTGATAACATCATAGTTTTTTCAATATTAGGAAAATACCTACCTTAGTAAACTCTGTTATTAATATTAAATCTGTACGGATATGAAATACAGGAAATTTGGAAGGACAAACTGGGATATAAGTGAAATAGGATATGGAATGTGGGGCATGGCAGGATGGAAAGGATCTGAGGATAATGAATCGATGGAATCTCTGCAGCTTGCTGTTGATCTTGGGTGTAATTTTTTTGATACTGCATGGGGATATGGAAGAGGAAAGAGCGAAGGGTTCCTCGGGGAACTTGTCAGGGCTAACAAAGGGAAAAAGCTTTACACTGCTACAAAAATGCCTCCCAAAAACTTCCAGTGGCCCAGCAAACGTGAATATAGATCTGATGATTGCTTTCCTCCTGACCATATTGAAGAGTATGTGGAAAAGAGTCTAAAAAACGCAGGACTCGACTCATACGATCTTATGCAGTTCCATACCTGGGAAGACAGCTGGCTTCTCGATGACAGAGTAATGAATAAAATGCTTGATCTCAAAAAACAGGGATTATTCCATGCTATCGGGATCAGTCTGAACAGGTGGGAACCTTGGAACGGGATTAAAGCTGTGAGAAGCGGTCTTATTGATGCTGTTCAGGTGATTTACAATATTTTCGACCAGAATCCGGAGGATGAGTTATTTCCTGCTTGCCGCGAAATGAATGTTGGCGTAATTGCAAGAGTTCCTTTTGATGAGGGAACACTTACCGGTACTCTCACAAAAGACACAAGATGGCCGGAAGGAGACTGGAGGAATACCTATTTTGTACCTGAGAACCTGATCCCAAGCGTTGAACGGGCTGATGCTCTTAAACCACTGGTACCCCCCGGAATGAATATGCCTGAAATGGCACTCAGGTTCATCCTGGGAGAACCGACAGTAAGTACAATAATACCGGGCATGAGAAAGGCAGCTCATGTAAGGTCAAACATTGCAGCAAGTGATGCCGGTATTCTGGACAGAGATCTTATGAACAAACTCAGCAAACACAGGTGGGACAGAGAACCAAGTGAATGGTCGCAATAGAATTCAGATAATCTCTTGAATATATTACCAGGCAATGACAAAAGACAGCCACTACGATCTTGTCAGCAAGCTAAAACCAGGGAGAATAATCCTTCCTGTTCTGCTTGGACTGGCAGTTGTAGCTTGGTTTATTATCAGCGAAATAAACACAGAAGTGCTGAGAAAGCTTATATTCACCTGGAAATCAGCATTCTGGATACTTGTTGCATGGTTGTGCATGGTTGGACGCGACCTAGGCTACATTATTAGGATCAGGATACTTACAGACAAACATCTTACCTGGCGCCAGGCATTCAGGATTATCATGCTGTGGGAATTCACATCAGCTATTACCCCTTCAACTATCGGTGGTACTGCTGTGGCAGTGGTTTTTATCCATAAAGAGGGAATAACAGTAGGAAGAAGCACTTCAGTGGTTTTAGCCACTTCATTCCTTGACGAACTTTACTTTGTAATAATGCTTCCGCTTATAATACTGATTGTGGGGAAAAATGCATTATTCATAACTTCCCTTCAGGGAACAGGTCTTGCATTCCTGAACCAGCTGATGCTTTTTACCGCGATAGGCTATAGTGTCATCCTGTTATGGGTGCTTCTTGTAGGATATGGACTTTTTTATAATCCCGAAGGGATTCGCAAATTAATTGCTGGTTTTTTTAAACTGCCTTTCCTGAACAGGTGGCATGAAGCTGCAGTAAGAGCAGGCAATGATATTGTTGAAAGCTCGCATGAGCTTCGAAATAAGAGCTTTGGATTCTGGATAAAGGCCTTTACAGCAACGTTTCTATCCTGGTCTTCACGATACTGGGTTGTTAATGCAATACTGGTTGCATTTTTTACTATCGGAGATCATTTTCTGATTTTTGCCCGACAACTGGCAACCTGGGTAATGATGATAATCAGTCCATCGCCGGGAGGAAGCGGATTAGCAGAACTTATTCTCAGCCGCTACATCTCAGATGCCATCCCTGCCGATATAATGATTGCAGGAAGTATCGCGCTGGCAATTGCAATAATTTGGAGAATAATTAGTTACTATCCATATCTTGTTATCGGGGCTTTTCTTGTCCCCGGATGGATCGAAAGAAATTTTATCAAACCTGTCAGGAAAGAGATTTAGATTTTTTATTAATTTAGGTGCTTGTTCCCTTAGCTAAATCAGCTGAACTATGAGTGAGGAAATTCTGAAGGCATTAATGGAATTGTTTGCCCTCATCGTCAAACAGGACGGGGGGATGACAAATAATGAACGCCAATATGTCTATGCCTTTCTAAAAAAACAGCTGACAAGCGATACAGTTATAGAATACCTTGCGCTATTTGATGAGCATGCCGGACCTGTTACATCCGATCTTACTGAAAAAGAACCTGCGGTCCCATCTGTAAAAGATTCTGTCAAGATCTTTGCTATCTGTAAGAAGATTAACAAAACACTTACCCAGCTCCAGAAAGTTGTTGTACTGGTAAGGCTTTATGAACTGATCAATGCTGACAGGCAGTTCACACTTCAGCGAATGAATATTATTAATACAGTGGCTGAAGTATTCAAAATATCATCATCAGAATTCGCGGCTACAGAACAGTTTGTCATGAATGATTCTCCGGAAAATATGGTTAATCCTTCAATATTGTTGCTAGCTCCCGAATATGAAGAATGTGATGCTTGTCAGAAAGTCCTTTCAGGTTATCGTAATACAAAAATCTACTTTCTGCGGGTTGCAAGTGTCGATCTTTATTTCGTTAAGTACTATTCAAATGATCAGCTTTTCCTGAACGGACTACCGATAAATGCAGCTCAGGTCTATACATTTGCAAAAGGAGGTTCTATAAAATCTCTATTTGGACAGCCTATTTACTATAGTGATATCAGCTCTCAATTCCTGTCTGATATAATAATACACAAGATTTCATTTAGTGTCGAAAGTCTTTCCTACAGGTTCTCTTCTGGTCAGGCTGCTATCGACAATGTCAGCTTCTCCGTTGAAGAGGGAAAACTAATAGGTATTATGGGTGCCAGCGGTTCAGGCAAAACAACTCTGCTGAACCTTATGAGCGGGATTCAGAAACCTAGTTCAGGTTACGTTAAAATCAACGGGCTTGACGTTAATGAGAACAGTAAAAATCTCGAAGGTGTTTTTGGATACGTGCCTCAGGATGATCTTCTGATTGAGGATCTTACAGTTTTTGAAAACCTCTATTATGCTGCTTGCCAGTGTTTCAGAGATAAGACCAGGGAGGAATTGACAGCTGTTGTAGATAAAACGCTTGCAAACCTGGGCCTGCTTGAAAAGAGGGAGCTTAAGGTCGGGTCGCCTTTTAATAAGGTAATAAGCGGGGGCCAGAGAAAAAGACTTAATATTGCCCTCGAACTAATAAGAGAACCTCTTGTATTATTCCTTGATGAACCAACTTCCGGACTATCATCCAGAGATTCAGAAAACCTTATGGATCTTCTTAGGGACCTTACCCTGAAAGGAAAGCTCATCTTTACCGTCATACATCAGCCTTCGTCGGAAATATATAAGATGTTTGACAAAGTTATTATCCTGGATCAGGGAGGATTAATGACCTGGTTTGGAAATCCGGTAGAGGCAGTTGTCTATTTCAAAACATCTGACCTTCAAATAAACTCCACGCAGGGTGAATGTCCCTCATGCGGTAATGTAAATCCTGAAACTATTTTCAATATTATCGAAACCCAGGTAGTTGATGAATTCGGAAGATATACGGAAAAGAGAAAGGTTAAACCTGAAGAATGGGCCAGTAACTTTACCCTGAAATATCCTCCCAAAGCAATACCAGAGGTTAGCGAGCCACCTCATAAAAACCTCGACCGGCCCGGGCGCTTCAGACAATTCATGATTTATTTCATTAGGGATGTTAAAAGCAAAATTGCCAACAAGCAATACTTGCTGCTCACCCTTACGGAAGCTCCTATTCTCGGATTTGTACTTTCTTTCATTATCAGGTACATACCAGACCCTAAATCTGATGTTTACATATTTTCCGAGAATGAAAATATCCCTATTTATATCTTCATGAGCCTCATTGTAGCCTTGTTCCTGGGTCTTACAATCAGCGCAGAGGAGATCTTCCGTGACAGAAAGATACTTAACAGGGAAAGATTTCTCAATCTCAGCAGGAGCAGCTATCTCTTATCAAAAGTAGCCATTCTGATCATCATTTCTGCACTTCAATCACTGCTTTTCGTTGCAATAGGTAATCCGATACTTGGCATTAAGGGCCTCTATTTCAATTACTGGCTTGCATTGTTTACAACTGCATTTTGCGCAAATATGATTGGCCTGAATATATCTGCTTCATTTAATTCAGCTATAACAATCTATATTGTAATACCTCTGCTGATCATTCCGATGATGGTACTTAGCGGAGCAATGTTTCCTTTTGACAAACTCAACAGGATAATCGGAAATATTGATAAAGTACCAATTATTGCCGAAATGATGCCTACCAGGTGGACCTATGAAGCGCTTATTGTGTCCCAGTTCAAAGATAATAGATACAGCAGGGTACGTTATACAAGGGACGGCAGGACATACTTTGATCTGCAGATGGAAATAAGCAAGGCTGAATTCAATAAAATACACAGGATCAAAGCTTTACGAGAAGCTCATGAGACAACCCTGTCGGAATACAGGAACCATATGAGAAATTCCAGACTAAACTCAGACCAGGCTCTTAAAAAGAGTAATCTTCAGTACAGCAGACTTGACCTTCTTAGAAATGAACTTCAGAATATTACAGCACTTAACGATGTTAATCCTTTTGTTTACATGAACAGGCTTGTGCCTGAAGGTTTTGACCTTGAAGTATCAGATTCACTTACCAGATATTTCGACCGACTGGATAAATATTTCAGTTTTGTATCAAACAGTGCCAATGACATTAAGGATAAGTTCTACAATGTAAATTCTATTGCGCTTAAAAAACTTGAGGATGAATATTTTAATTACAAACTACAGGAACTTGTCACCAAACCTTATGAACGAAAGAAAATTCTTGAATATAATAACACTCTGATCCAGAACACTGATCCTATTTATCTGGAGCCTTATAAACGCGGACCTCTTAATTTCAGAACCCATTTCTATGCTCCTTCCAAGTATTTCTTTGGAATACTTACCGACACTTTCATATTCAATATTATCCTGGTACTGTTAAGCACAATAATTCTGTACATATTACTGTATTTTGAGTTGCTTGGCAGAATTGTAAGCATTGCTGAGAATTTTAAATTCCGAAAAAAGAAATTATAGTATTGTTAGTTAGTTTTTTTGTATTTTTGTATTAAAGCAGCCTTATCATGGGTAAGATTTTATATTTATTTATCGCAATGATGTTCAGCATTTCATGCGGAAGCAATGGAACACAAGGTAAAGAATTTATCTTCCCGGAAGCAGATTCCATACTATTGTCAGAATCTGAGAAGCTTAGTCCTGAAGCAATCGAGGATATTTCCAAAAACATCTCCTCTCCTGTTGAGATAGCCAACCTTCTGCAGACGCTTGAAGTACCTTTCTCGCAGGAATACCTTGCCGCGTCAATAGATGCAAATAAAGTAGGTACAAACTTCAATAAGGCTATGAAACTGGGTATACTTGGAGCTGATCTAGGATATCTTAACATGTATGAAAAAACATCATCATCTCTTGATGTACTATCATCTATTAGAAAACTAGCCGAGGATATCAGAGTTGGTCAATTCTTTGATTTCGAAACAATTAAGAGACTTTCACAAAACAAATCCAATCTCGATTCTCTCCTCTTCATCTCTATTGATTCCTATGAACAGATAGACAAATATCTCAGGAGCAATGACCGTGGGCAACTTTCAGCGCTGATAATCATTGGTGTATGGATTGAAGGACAGTTTCTGGCAACACAGGTTGTGAACAAAAATCCGGATAAAATGTTAAAGGACAGGATAGGTGAACAGAAGATAATACTTAACGACCTCCTGTTGCTAATTGCACCATATTGCAATAACAGCCCGGAATTTACCTCTCTCTGCAAAGACTTAAATGCTTTGAAGGACAAATACCGCGATATAAGGATAACCTATACACAGGGAGATCCTGTTGCTTCTGAAAAAGACGGGGGACTGGTTATAACACAAACTGAGACAAGTGTTGTGGAGATGACCGACCAGCAACTTAGGGATCTTATTGAGACAACCAGGGAGATAAGGAGCAGACTCATTTTAAATGAATAAAATGAAAAGAAATTTATTTATTTTTTTGCTGTTACTTTCATTTGGTTCATTTCTGGCTGGCCAGTCATCTGATCCTTTTGTTAGTAAATGTGTGATGAATACAGGTAACGATGCCAAGTATCTTAAGGATTTCAGGATTCAGCTGGGAAAAGCTACAGCACAGAATGACTATAGATACAAAGCCAATATGTCGCTCTGGAAAAATACCAAATACAGGTTTACAATGTGCAGCACTGAAGACTCTAAAGGCCAGCTGATACTTAGTATTAAAGACGATGCCAATAAGGTTGTGCTTTCATCATATGACAAGAATACGGGAAAAACTTATCCCTTTGTGGATTTCGTATGCAATAAAAGTGGTATTTACCAGCTGAACTTTGACTTTCTGAATGGACAGCAGGGATCCGGAGTAGGAGTTGTTTCAATGGTTAAATGACAATTTCCTATTTAAAGATAAATAGAACCTGTATAAGCAAAACAAGCGCAAACATTACAGTAAAAAATATCCCTGAAACAATCTTCTTTTTAATATAAATAAACTGGTGAGTGAGAAAGTAGCTTACCGGAATACCTGTTAACCAAATCATCTCAACCGATACTGAGGGTACAGTAAAATAAACTGCAACAGATATTGCAAAGATCCATATCAGAATTGAAAATGTCTTCCTCGATTTAATCTTCTTCGTATTATGAAGCATAATGATATATCCGATGCTAATCAAAACCATTATGGCATCAAAGATCAATGTAACTATTGTCAGCCGGGGAAATGAATATGACTGTACACTTGTGAAAAGACTATTATAAATAATTGTAATCAATGAATCCGGATCATTTCCCAGAACATAATAGATCCCGAAGGTTATCAGATATGGAGTCATTAATCCCAGAAATGTCAAAGCTATTTCATTGAAACTTATTGTTCTCATCAGTATTATCCCAATGAAAATAATTAATCCGAACCATATCAGATTTGCATAAAAAAGGCTGCCTGTACTTATAAGTATCCCAGCATCAAAAAAATTATACGCAACACCCTGCTTCTGATATCCGTCCATAATCCTTTTTAAGGCAAACATAAAAAACAAAGAAGCAGGAAGAACAGGATTAAGCATCTGATATTCAGGAAAAATAACTGCAACTAAAATATAGAGGATAGCAGGCAAAAATGTACGCTCATTTATAAAAAAAATGGTAGTATTAAAATTTGTAAGCAGGAACAGGAGCAAAACAACAATTGAAAGTGAAAGAATAGTTGAAGGAATGGAACCAGATCCTAAAAATCCGATCAATATTCCATACAGGGGCATATATGAGTCACTATAATAATCCTGGAAGCTGGAAGGATTAATGAATGGACTTATCCAGACAATTACAAAAGTAATTGCGATAAGTAATATTACACCAGGACTCGTTCCCTTAAATAATCTAAGAAGCATTTTCTTTATAAGTCAAAACCTATATCCCGCCTGAAGTATATACCTTCGAATTTAATAAATGATAAATTATTATACGAGATATCAAGTGCCTCTTTTACCGAACTACCCCACGATGTAACAGCCAGCACTCTTCCTCCAGCTGTTACTGTTTCCTCACCTCTTGTCTGAGTACCTGAATGAAAAACCACGCTTTCCCTTACCTTGTCGATCCCTGTAACAATTTTCCCTCTGGCATATTCTCCGGGATATCCACCTGACACTGCCATAACGGTTGCACAATATCTCTTATCAATTTCAATAACTCTATTATCAAGATCTCCTTTTGCCACTCCCTCTATCAAATCAAACATATCAGATTTTATCCGGGGTATTATAACTTCGGATTCAGGATCACCCAGTCGTGCATTATATTCAATTACATACGGATCACCATCGACATTTATAAGTCCGAAGAAAATAAATCCTTTATAGGTTATTCCCTCCTCCGAAAGTCCTCTGACAGTTGGATCAATAATTTTCTTGATCACTTTTTTCATAAACTCTTCTCCGGCAAATGGCACAGGAGAAACAGCTCCCATCCCTCCGGTATTTAATCCGGTATCCCCTTCTCCGATTCTTTTGTAATCTTTGGCTTCAGGCAGCAGCTTATAGGTTTTACCATCAGTAATTATAAAAACCGAGAGTTCAATACCTTTAAGGAATTGTTCCACAACAACTTTATTTCCAGCTTCACCAAATTTCCCGTTAAGTATTGATATCACTTCCTTTTCTGCTTCTTCTATGTTTTCAATTATTAAAACTCCCTTGCCTGCAGCAAGTCCATCAGCTTTAATAACATAAGGGGATGACAGTGTCTCCAGAAATGAATGTACCTCGCCAGCATTTGACTTGTCAAAACTTTTATAAGCTGCAGTGGGAATATTATGTCTTTTAAGAAATCCCTTGGCGAAATCTTTGCTTCCCTCAAGCCTTGCTGCCGATTTATCCGGCCCGATTAAAGGAATATTCACTAGTTCAGGATCACCCAGGAAAAAATCATGAATTCCCTCAACCAGAGGAGCTTCAGGTCCTGCTACAACCATATCAATATTATTCATCAATACAGCCTGCTTTACTTTCTGGAAATCTCCGGCATCAACTCCGAGGTTTATTCCCGACATGGAAGTCCCTGCATTACCGGGTGTAATAAATATTTTACCCACTTTTGGGCTTTGTGAAAGCTTCCATGCCAGAGCATGTTCCCTCCCTCCCGAGCCAAGAATTAAAAGATTCATCTCATTATGATTTTTTGTCTCTCAAATGTAGCATTTCAGACTGAGAAACAAAACTATGTACAACACTTAGTCATGCACCATCATTCATCTGGTAATATTTAGAGAATGTTTGCATGACAGTGTTAATATAGGTCTTGGATACAGGTATATCTCCTTCAGACAGACTGTCAATCTCAAGTTTTAAGCCGTCCCGGTCTCTTCTTATCACCTTTACTTTCTCAAAGTTTACCATAAATGATCTGTGACAGCGTATTACATCTGATCCGGCAAAGCTTTCCTCAACTCTCTTCAGAGTATCCCGGAGGAGATATTTTGATACCTTCCCTTTGTTAAGATAACATATCGATACGTAGTTCTCTTCCGACTCGAGATATAATAGATTCTCTTTTTTAACTGAGAATTTAAGCATGCCCCTGTCATCATAAAAAGGGATCATATCTCTGGTATTTGCTGCAGATAACTGTCCTTCAGCAAGCCTCTCTATCTGCTCTTTTTTATCCCTCCATGAAAAGTAAAGCCATAAAACCGAGTAAGGAAGCAGAAGGACAAGTGCAGTATACCGTGAAGATGATTTCACAAGATCAGAGAAAATCCCTGGATCTTTTAATATGACCTTCTGAAAAAGCCCGTAAAACAATGACATTGACAGTACTTCCGCGAAAATCCAGACCAGGTAATGCCAGATCCTTACTGAATGTCTCTTACTGACATTATACATAATGATCCGGCTGATTACCACTACCAGTACTCCGGTAAGAATAGTAAGGCTTGAATAGGTAAAGAACTGGAGTTTTGTAAGGTTATACCATCTGTCTGCTCCGAATGGTTCATAAATGTTTATGAAAACAAGTGCAAAAAGGGATGTGAATAAAATTAGCCTTATAATATTCCCCTTTTCGTTCAGATAATGCGGAGCAGGTTTTTCAAAATCAATCATTATTATCCGGCTTGATAGCACAAATTTAACTTTTTTAACGGGAGATATGATTTCATTTCCTCAAATAGCAGAAAAGATGGTCTGAAATCTATCCCAGAAATGAGAATTTTGTCACTCATATAATAATTTCATCCCTGGCAAAAGCATCCTGCAACATTAATTTGCTTACAACCATTTTCAGAATTTCATTTGCCTGAGAAATCAAATTATCATCCAATGAATTATACTGACAGATATAATGAACTTAAAATGCTTTACAATCCAGATATTAATCAGGTTGATCTCCCATGGTCAGCAGTAAAAATCAATAATTTAATTTTCAGATCCTCATCACAGGATAATGTGTTCCTGAGCAAAAGTGACAAATTGATTTCTGAAAATAAATCTTTCTCATATCCAGTTTTTTCTCCTCCTTCAAAAAGCAATAAAGTAATTCTTCTTCTTCACGGCCTTAATGAGCGCAGCTGGGTTAAATATCTAACCTGGGCATACTGGCTTGCAGAAAACACATCAAGCTATGTAGTTCTTTTCCCAATTTCCTTCCATATGAACAGATCACCTGAATCCTGGAAAGATCCGCGGAGTATGGTTCCTTTTGTACAAACCAGAAATTCAGAGATTGGAAATCCCGACATGCTAAGCTTTGCTAATGTTGCCCTCAGTAACAGGCTGACTGAAGATCCGATGCGTTTTTGTATTTCAGGTCAGCAGACGGTATCTGACATTATTCAGTTATTGAAAACTATACATTCAGGTAATCATGAATTAATACCGGGAGGATGTAAACTTAACATTTTTGCTTATTCAATTGGTGCATTCCTTGCCGAAATTCTTATGCTGTCCGATCCTGAAGGTCTTTTTTCCGAATCAAGACTTTTTATTTTATGCGGAGGATCTGTATTCAGCAATATGAATGGCAGATCCAGACTGATAATGGATAGTTATGCCTTCGATCGTGTTTATAACTTTTACCTGAACGATTTCGAGGAAAATATCAAAAAGAAGAGCAGGGTTGCCGATTTTCTTCATTCAACAAATATTGGCAAGGCATTCAGATCGATGATTGACAGAAGCAGACTAAGCTCTTTCAGGGAAACAAGGTTCAGAAAGCTGAGAGACCAGATTAAGTGTATAATTCTAAAAAATGATATTGTGATCCCTCCGGCAGGAGTATTTGAAACCTTAAAAGGAACAAACAATCCCAATTCTGTAAAATTAGTTGATTTCCCCTACCCTTGCTCTCACGAAAATCCTTTCCCTGTTTTTTATTCACCTGAGAAAGACAAGGTAGACATGATTTTTGAAATTATTTTTGAAGAAGCAGGAGCCTATCTTTGCTAATTCCTTTTGCCTGAAACCTATCACGGGAGGACAAACCGGTATCCTTTGCTTTCTGCAATACAGATAAACCGGCCAAGGATTAATGCTGCACTTGATCCGGGACTATCATGAAAGGCTATAACTGATCCCGGCCTTATCTTTCTCTCAAGCACTTTCACCGATTCTTCCGGAAGAAACGATTTGTCAAAATCATAGGGCATAATATCCCAGAACATAATCTTAAATCTCTTTTTCAGCTTCAAATACTGGCAAAGTCTTATTTTTCCGTAAGGGGGTCTGAAAAGAATCCCGGGAATAATAAGTGAGGCTTTCTCAATATCATCAGTATACTTCTTTAATGAATTTTGCCAGCCATTCAAATGCGAGAAGCCATGGTTACCGGTTAAATGTCCTTCGGATAAAATAAGCTGAATAAGTTCCGGAAATTTTTCCGCCTTATCCCCTGAGCAGAAAAAAACCGCCCTTATGTTATGCCTCTTGAGGATTGCGAGAATCTCAGGAGTTGATGATGGATCAGGACCGTCATCAAATGTTAAACACATCTGCTTCTCCTTCGTTTTAATCCTGAACAGGGCATCAGGATAAATCCACCGTGCAATAAAGCATGGCCTGAATATCCTCATCTTCTATTATTTAACAGAGTACAGCCTGCTGTAATAAGTGCTTAATAAAGGTTCTATCTTTGCTGACAGAGTTTCCAGATTCAGCTTTACAGACAAATTATAAAGATCGCGAAGAGCCTGCATATTGATGCCTGTTGAATAATCCAGCCCGTATCTTTCCACAGCTCTCAGAGTAAGAACATAGTCAAGATATGTGGTGGAGTAATTTATGATCTCATTCACTAGATCATCTGCTTCATTATTCCTGCCTGCCAGGTACAAAACTTCTGCAATACCGATTGAGAAAAAATCATTTGGAAGCTTATCAGAAGGCACTATCTCAAGAGCCCGGTGAGCAACCTCCAGTGCCCTTGTTGTATCACTCTTCACAAGTAATTCAAGGGCCAGTGAAGCAAAGACTCTCCTGAAGTTACTGAACATTCTCCTGTTATTCTCATCAAGATACACACCCGGATCGTCGGCGTTACCCCATTTAAACCTGTTCATCAGGTTATTATACATCTCCTCAGTATCAATCATTCCATATTCCCCTCTCTCTTCTCCTGTAACATCAGCTTTTACCGGCACAACTCTGTAAGCAAGTCCCTCCTGGACAAAATATTTTTCAAGTCCCTTGTACTGTGCTGAAGGCACAGTTGTTGAACAATATACAGGTCGTTTCCATTTATTTGTCGATAGCATATCCATAATTGCCAGATCTCCCTTAAAGGCATCTGATTGAGTATACTCCCAGATCATTGG
>CAYLYN010000021.1:0-34596 GCA_964387565.1 uncultured Rikenellaceae bacterium
TTCCGTTATTTCCGTTATTTCCGTTATTTCCGTTGTTGCCGTTGTTGCCGTTATTGCCGTTGTTATTGTTGTTTCCTCCGTCATTATTATTTTCACCACCACTTGATCTTCTGTCTTTTGAAGGGTTTAAATATCTCTGTGTTTCACCCCCTGATGTATTATTTCTGCTGGTGGATTCACGTCTTGTGCTATTTCCAGCCTTGTTACCAGACGGAGTATAACTGGAGCTGGTTCTTATAGTCCTGTTGTTTCCATAATAGTGATTATGATTCTCAACAAAAACTGTTCTTCCGTAATGTACCGGAGGGTACCAGCTGTATCCAATTCTAATATTTACAACTGCAGGAGTATACCAGTAACTGTTATATACGGGTGCATATCCCCAATAGTATGAATTTGAAAAGTAAGGTCCGAAGCCTCCTGCAAAATAGTCATAATCATAACCATATGAAGAATATCGTGACGAGTAACTATAGCCAATTCCATAACCGCCTCCATCATAAATACTCACTCCCCAGCTATAAGGCTGATAATTATACCAATAAGTTTCTGTAAAAACAGGGGCATAATAATTGAATGAGGTATATGATCGATGAAATCTGTTTATCCTGGATGAATAATAGTAGTCATAATCGTTGTGATAGTTATTTACCACAACAGTGGTAGCACCATCGTGTCTGTTACTGGCAAACTCAACCGATTGAGCGTTAAGTGAGGAAGAGGCTAACAGGAGTATTACACTTAATCCTATATGGTATTTTGATTTCATGACGGACCTCCCTTTCTTTTTTGAATAATAACTGAAGTTTTTGTTTATTTTTGCGCAATCTTTAGCAAAGTTAAAACAAATAGCATACCAAAAAAATGGCAAAGTTCTTGACAAACCGGGAAGAAAATTACGCACAGTGGTACAACGACCTGGTTATTAAGGCCGATCTAGCTGAAAATTCGGCCGTAAGAGGATGTATGGTAATTAAACCTTACGGATATGCAATATGGGAAAAGATACAGTCTGAACTTGACCGGTTATTTAAAGAAACCGGACATGTAAATGCCTATTTTCCACTTTTCATTCCTAAATCATTTTTCAGCAAGGAGGCGGCGCATGTTGAAGGGTTTGCAAAGGAATGTGCGGTTGTAACTCATTACAGGCTTAAAACAGATGAATCTGGTAAAGGAATTGTGATAGATCCCACTGCAAAGCTCGAAGAAGAGCTCATAATAAGGCCTACCTCAGAAACGATAATATGGAATTCCTATAAGAACTGGATTCAATCCTATCGGGATCTTCCTATCCTGATAAACCAGTGGGCAAATGTGGTCCGGTGGGAAATGAGAACGAGGCTTTTCCTCAGAACTGCAGAATTCTTATGGCAGGAAGGACATACAGCACACGCAACACGGGAGGAAGCAATCGAAGAGACTGAACGAATGATCAATGTTTATGCAGGTTTTGCAGAAAACAGCATGGCTCTCCCGGTAATCAAAGGTTATAAAAGCGAAAATGAAAGATTTGCCGGAGCACTCGATACATACGCAATAGAGGCTCTTATGCAGGACGGAAAAGCTCTTCAGGCCGGGACCAGTCATTTCCTGGGACAGAATTTTGCAAAAGCTTTTGATGTTCAGTTTACAGATAAATCAGGAAAATTAGATTATGTTTGGGCAACTTCCTGGGGTGTTTCAACAAGGCTTATGGGTGCTTTAATTATGGGTCATGCCGACAATAATGGTCTTATACTTCCTCCAAAGTTAGCTCCGATCCAGGTTGTAATTATTCCTATTTTTAAAAGTGATGAACAGCTGGCAACTATTTCTGAAGCCGCAGTCAGAATAAAGTCAGATCTTGAAAAAAGAGGAATTTCAGTTAAATACGATAACAGGGATAATAACACTCCCGGTTTTAAATTTGCTGATTATGAGCTTAAAGGGGTACCTGTACGGCTGGCAATCGGTCCACGTGATATTCAGAATAAAACTATAGAGGTTGCGAGAAGAGATATTCTTACCAAAGAGACTATTCCTCTTGATAAGGTCTGCGATTACGTTTCGGATCTTCTTGAGGAAATCCAGACTAATATTTTCAGTAAAGCATTGAATTTAAGAAAGGAGAATACTTTTTATGTTGATAAATGGGATGATTTTCTTAAAATACTTGAAGATAAAGGAGGATTCATAATGGCACACTGGGACGGAACTGCGGAGACAGAAGAAAAGATTAAGGAGGAGACCAAAGCAACAATACGGTGCATCCCATTCGACAGCCCAGAGGAGGATGGAACATGTGTCTATTCAGGGAAACCTTCAAAACGCAGGGTCCTCTTTGCCAGATCTTACTAGGACACAGCAGGGACTTCTATTATAGTGTACCTGTTCAAATTAAATGTTATATTTACTATTTTAGATGTCTGATACTTCTAAAATTAAATTCACATCTTATCATGGCAGATCAGATTGATAAAAAGCAGGAAATAACAGGTACTCTGAAGGAGAAATCGCTACTTAAGCAGAAAGTATTTGACAATACGTTACAGACTTTCTCTGTTTTAAAATATGTCCTTAAGAGTATGACCAAAGAGATAAATGTCAACCTTACGGGTACGGATTCAAGAATAAAGCTGGAATATACCGACAGAAGTAATTTTGATGCACAGCTAAAGGTAGCTGCGGATATACTGATTTTCAGTATGCATTCCAACATCTTTCAATTCGACAGGGAACATCCTGCCTGGAAAACAGAGTACATTCAGAAAAACAAATACAATGCCTATTCCGGAATTATAAATATTTATAATTTTCTGGCTGATTCCTTTAAATATTCAAGAGTTGATGATCTTGGTTATCTTATTGCAAGGATTTTTGTCAATCATGAAAAACAGTACTTCGTTGAAGGAAAGCGCCAGATGGGTTTGTTATTTACTAATTTTGGAAGCGAAGAAATAAGTAAAAAATCACTGCAGAATATAATATCAACTGCAATACAGTATTCACTGGAGTTTGATCTGCTCGTACCTCCCTATGATACGGTGAAAATTGCAACTGTTGGTCAGGTCGAGGCAAAAATACAGAATTCGAGATTAATAACCGGGAAAAGGCTTGGTTTCCAGTTCAATTCAGATGATGTTTTAGTTGACAATTCTCATGAAACCTGATGTTTATCCTGTTCAGGAAATATAGTTTTGCCATTAAGCCTCTGTTTATTCTGGCTCTCAGTATCTTTTCTTTAAAATCCCCTGCACAGCTCCGGGCAATAGGAGATACAGTTATTGTTATTCCTTCAGGTTCCTATGTCCAGATAAAAGACAGCATATCATACTTCTCAAACGATACCATACTGTGGGTTCCTACAGGCGTTGATCCATATGTAATTTATGAAACTGAACGTAACAGGGAGTTTTATGACTCACTTAAACTAAAAGCTTCCAGAAAACCACTTACAAAAAAAATCTACGATCTGGTGGTTGTAGCACCTGAATTGTCAAATCAAAAAGAGATTACGAAGGAGAGCGACAAGAATTATATTGAATATGAAGGGAAAAAAATAAGGAAGATCGAGGTAAGAAGACTTAATGTATTCGGTACAAATATTAGTAATCCTGCTGAAAAGCCACCTGAAAAATTTGAGAATTTCCTAAATAAAACCCATGTTAATACACTTGAGGGAATAATCAGAAAGAACCTTCTGTTTAAAACCGGAGAAAGTATTTCACCTCTTGTTTTAAGTGACAATGAAAGATTGCTGAGACGCCTTTCATTTATTGATGACGCCAGGATAATAGTGGTTCCTGTATCTGAAGAAGAGGCTGATATCATTGTTATTACAAAAGATGTATATTCCCTTGGTGCTACATATGACTACAGAGGTTTTAAGAGAGGAAATGTTTCACTGTTCGAAAAAAACATTTTCGGACTGGGACATGAGCTCGGATTTGACTTCCCATTTGACACAGAAAAATCAAAATATCCTGGATTTGGTATCAACTACAAGATTGATAATATCAGCAAAACATTCATAAACTTCAGAGCATTTTTTATGGACGGCCTTGGACAAACCGGATATGGATTCAGTTTTGACCGGCCTCTGGTAAGTTCTTCAACCAAATATGCAGGAGGAATTTCAGTCACCCAGATGTACACCTCCGAAGATTTTGACACAATGGAAGTTGCCGAACCAGTTAGCTATAACCTTCAGGATTACTGGCTCTCAAGATCATTCCTCTTTAACACAGATGAAGTAAAGCGTCTTGTAATAGGTGCACGGTACTATAATAATAATGTATTTGAGCATCCTGAAATCTACCCCGATTCATACTATAAGTACCAGCAATATAAAATATTCCTTGGGTCAGTTGCCTTTTCACATCAGAAGTACTATAAGACGAATCTTATCTATAGCTACGGGAGAACTGAGGATGTTCCATATGGAGCAATGATAAGATTTACAGGAGGAAGGGAATTCAACGAGTTCAAAACACGAACCTATCTCGGATCAGATATTTCATTAGGTAAATCATTTCGCAAGATCGGATATATTCATTCCTCTTTTGCCCTGGGAGGATACCTGGTTGACAATAGAGAAGAGCAGGGTGTATTTGCAGTCCGAATGAATTATTTTTCGAATCTTCTTACATCTGGTCGAAATAAAATCAGAAACTTTGTGAAAATTGATTATACACGTGGTGTTGGCAGATACTCAGATGAATATCTTCGTTTTCTCAGGGAAAACGGATTCACTGGATTCAGAAATGACTCCATCAGAGGGACACAAAGGCTAACGTTAAGTCTGGAATCTGTTCTGTTCAGTCCGGCAAACTTCCTTGGATTCAGATTTGCATACTATGGATTTGCAGATCTTGGATATCTTTCTGATTCCAACGAGATAATTGCAAATGGATTCATCCTGTCTGCAATAGGACTGGGACTAAGGGTAAGGAATAACAATCTCCTTTTCAATACACTTGATGTAAGAATCGCATTCTTTCCCGTAAAACCAGAATATTCAAGGATTAATAATATTGTTGTTTCAGCGGAACAGCTTCTGAAACCATATAATTTTGATCCTGGTCCACCTTCGGTTATTCAGTACCGTTAAAAACATAACTTTATAACATATTGCCCTGATATGCTGAAAGAATTCATCAATTATATTTCCGAGAATAAGATGCTGGAAAGTGATTCAAGGGTACTTCTTGCAGTAAGCGGAGGTATTGATTCAATGGTGATGACAGACCTTTTCCTAAAAGCCGGATATGTAACTGGGATAGCACACTGTAATTTCAGCCTTCGTGGCAAGGATTCTGATCTGGATGAGGAATTCGTCAGGAACTTTGCTGAAAATAATAAACTGCCATTATATTCTGTTAAGTTCAATACAAAAGAATTTGCGAAAAAGGAAAACCTTTCAATCCAGGTAGCTGCAAGGCAACTCAGGTACAACTGGTTTGAAAACATCAGGCAGGATGAAGGTTTTGATTATATAGCTGTTGCACATAACGAGAACGATAATATTGAGACTCTCATTATTAATCTAGTAAGGGGAACAGGAATCTCCGGACTTACAGGTATGCTACCTGTTAGCAACAAGATAATCAGACCATTGTTATTTGCGGCTCGCTCCGAAATTGAGAAATACAGCATTAAATACAAAGTTGTTTATCGTGAAGACAGGTCAAATGCTGATACCAAGTATACGAGAAATAAGATAAGACACCTGGTTGTACCGATACTTAAAAAAATAAATCCTGCACTTGAAAGAACACTCTCTGAAACAATGAACAGACTGAGAGAAACTGATGCGCTGGTTGATAGGTTTATTTCAGAACTTAGAGATAATATATCTGAATATGATGGATTAAAGTTAGAATTCGATGTAAAAAACCTTGAGAAATACCTCAGTGAAAAAAGCGTTCTTTTCGAACTGTTTCGTCCATTCGGCTTTTCGGGATCGCAATCTGCAGATCTTGTGAATGTAATAAGAGGAAAAACCGGCGGGCAGATGTATTCATCTACTCACAGGATCCTGAAAAACAGGAATAAGATCATACTTACTCCAAATGATACTTCCGCTGATTACCAATATATTATCAGCAGGAAGGAGGATTTTGCAAATATTCCTTATATAGTATCAGCACACACCAGCGAGATACAAAATGGCTTTAAAATTCCAGAGGATAAAACTACTGCGTGCCTTGATGAAAGTGAAATAGACTATCCTCTTATTATTAGAAACTGGAAAGCTGGAGACTATTTCTATCCTCTCGGGATGAAGAACAAAAAGAAGATCAGTGACTTCCTGATTGACATCAAGAAATCTCTTATTGAAAAAGAGCAGATCAGGGTTCTTGAATCCGGAGGAAAGATTGCCTGGGTAATAGGAGAAAGGATTGACAGTCGCTTCAGGATCAGGACGACAACAAAAAGGGCTTTGATATTAAAATCAAAAAGCTGATTATTTCACTCTTGACCCATAAATTCCCCGGTCAATAAGTACCAGGTCAGCTAATGTAATTGCAGCTGCAGCTTCAACAATGACCGGGATTCTGAGAGCAATACAGGTATCATGTCTTCCCTTTACTTTAAGTGTTGTCATTCTTTCTTCCTTAAAGTTGAATGTTTTCTGATCTGCTCCGGTAGATGAGGTTGGTTTAACAACAGTCCTGAAAATAATTTCGTTTCCATTTGTTATACCTCCATTTATGCCACCGGCATTATTTGTGATTGTCTTACCACTGCTGTCGATGAAAGCGTCATTATGCTGAGAACCTCTCATTGCTGCTGCTGCAAATCCCGCTCCGAATTCAATTCCTTTAATAGCCGGAATAGAAAAAACGAGATGACTGAGAGCTGATTCGAAAGAATAAAAAAACGGTTCTCCGATCCCTGCAGGAGGGTCCTGAACCCGGCATTCAATAATTCCACCTATAGTATCATTTGATGCTATTGCCTTATCAAGTGCCTCTTCAATATTATCTGATCCTCCGGCTGAAACAAGTTTTGCAGATATCTTTGAACCGGCAACTATTTTCTTGGCAATAACACCAGCTGCAACAAGCCCCCATGTAATCCTTCCTGAAAAATGACCGCTTCCCCGCATATCGGAAAATCCGGTATACTTTACTGCTGATACAAAATCAGCATGTCCGGGCCTTGGAATATTTCTGAATTCATCGTAATCGGATGATATCTTATCACTGTTTCTTGTCATAAGAGTCAAAGGAGCTCCTGTAGTAAAATCCTGGAAAACTCCACTCAGTATTTCAGGTAAATCTGGCTCCCGCCGTTTGGTGGTCCCCCTGCTTCCACTCTGCCTTCGCTTCAGGTCAGTATGAAAATCTTCAGGCTTAATGGAAATACCCGGAGGAATACCATCAATTACAATACCTATTGCAGGACCATGGGACTCACCGAATATCGTAACTCTGAAAATAACTCCAAAGGAATTCATATTACATTCTTTTTTTTCGGAATCTCTTATAAAAATCTAAAATCTCATTAACATCGATCTTCTTTACTGATGCCTTACCTATACCGTCAGTAAAAACAAAATGGATTGATGATCCGGTCTTCTTTTTATCGTGAATAATCAGATTCTCCATCTCTTGTTCTGTAATATACTGTTTATCAAGAAGTTTAAATTTTTTCAGGACATCTGTTATCCTCTCTTTTTCAGCCTGGCCTATAAAACCTTTCTCAAGTGAGAATTCAGTAGCCAGCTCCATGCCTGAAGCAACTGCAAATCCATGTTTTATACTTCTCTGTAATTCAATAGCATGTCCGAATGTATGACCAAAATTTAATATCCGGCGAAGACCAGTCTCATTTTCATCCTCAGAAACTACCATTGACTTAAAATTAACAGCCTTTGTTACCAGCATTGCAAGCATCTCTTTGTCCCGAAGGAGTATTTCTCTGCCACTTTTTTCTATAATGTCAAAGAGATCCTTATCTCCTATAACTGCGGTTTTTATTAATTCTGCAAGTCCTGATAGGAATTCATCATCAGGAAGGGTGAGAAGCATAGACGGGTCACAGATAACAAATTCAGGCTGTCGTATAATTCCGATCATATTCTTCGCCATACCCAGATTGACACCATTCTTACCACCTGTACTGGCATCAACCTGTGAAAGCAGGCTGGTTGAAATAAAACCACATCTTATTCCCCTCATATAAACTGAAGCAAGGAAACCAGCAATATCGCATACGACTCCCCCTCCTACTGCCAGTATGAAACCTGATCTGTCAATTCCTTCATTAAGCAACCTTACAGCAAGGTCTTCCACTACCTGCAGTTTCTTACTAACCTCTCCCGGAGTCACTGAAAATACAGGAAACTCAGGGAAAGAGTCACTATAAAGTCTTAGTATATTATCATCGGTAATAATAGCTACACCTGATTCAGGAAGAAGTTCGGTAACTGACTCCCATGACTCACCTACCAGGATCTCAGATTTTGTAAAAGGTGTATTTATAAAAATTTTTTCCAAGTGCACGATAATTTAATGCTAAAATAATCAATTCAATTCGCATTTATGCTGGAATGTTATAAATATGAAAATCATACATCTTTTTCACATAGCTCCAGCCATCTCAGTTCCTTTAAATCAAGGGCTTTCAGAATATCTCCATGTCTCTGAGATAATATTAAAAGCTCAGTATGGTCAAGATTGTCTTTGCTGAGTTTGTCTTCAATATCTCTTTTTTCAGTCTCCAGGTTATTAATTTCTGTTGTCAGTTCGTCGTACTCTCTCTTTTCTTTGTATGACAAACCCTGCTTTCTGCTTTTAGCGTTAAAAGAATCTCTTTGGTGTTTTATCTGGCTGCTTTTCATCCCTTTTGACTGAGCACCATCATGATGAGACTCCTCTTCAAAGTTTCTTAGTTGTGTATAATTTCCAGGAAAATCTTTTATGCTTCCATCTCCTTTATACTCAAAGATATGATCGACTATTTTATCAGTAAAGTACCTGTCGTGAGATACTACCAGAACACACCCTTTAAAGCCTGCCAGATATTCTTCGAGAACATTAAGTGTAAGAATATCAAGGTCGTTTGTAGGCTCATCAAGAATGAGGAAGTTGGGATTTTTCATCAATATTGTGAGAAGATATAGTCTCCGCTTTTCTCCACCTGACAGTTTCCTGACATATGTGTATTGCTTATCGGGAGGAAACAGAAAATAATTCATGAACTGTGTAACTGAAAGTTTACTTCCATCTCCCAGCTCAACTGTTTCTGCAATATTTTTAACTGCATCAATAACTGTCAGATCATCATCAAATTGAATTCCCTCCTGGCGATAGTATCCGAATATTATAGTATCTCCCTTCTCCACAGTACCGGAATCCGGGGAAATGAGGCCGGTAATAATATTCAGCAGGGTAGTTTTTCCTGTTCCGTTTCTCCCTATCAGGCCAATCTTTTCAAACCGGTTAAAAGAATAGGAAAAATCCCTGATCAATACTTTATCATTATAGGATTTGCAAAGATTCTTGAGTACAAGAATCTTTTTACCCATCCTCGAAATATTTACATTAATATCAATTGTCTGATCTGCAGACTTATATAATGCTTTATCCTTAAGGTCGTAGAAAGCATTTATCCTTGATCTTGCCTTATGTCGTCGCGCCTTAGGCATTCGTCTCATCCAGTCGAGTTCAGTTCTAAGCAGATTTCTGGCTTTGTCAACATTTGCCCTTTCTGATTGTTCCCTTAACTCTTTCTTCTCAAGAAAATACTCATAATTGCCGGCATAACTATAGAGCTGATTACCTGAAAGTTCCAGAATAATATTACATATCCTGTCCAGGAAATACCTGTCATGAGTTACCATAAGAATGGTTTTATTAGATTTTATGAGATACTCCTCAAACCACTCTATCATGTCAAGATCAAGATGATTGGTAGGTTCATCCAGAATAAGCAAATCAGACTCTTCAACTAGTACTTTTGCAAGAGCAATCCTTTTCTTCTGACCACCTGAAAGGGTATCTATCCTGGCATTCAGATCTGTCAGTTTGAGTTTTGTAAGTACTTGTTTTACCGCCACTTCATATTCCCAGGCTTTAAGATCATCCATTTTCTGGATTATTGCCTGAAGTTTGTCGTCATGACCCAGTGCAAGGCATGTTTCATATTCTTTTATTGTTCTTACCAGAACACTATCACTGCAAAATAGCTCATCAATAATTGAGTTGGATTCACTTAAAACAGGATATTGTCGGAGGTATGCTATTCTGAGTCCTCTTTTTATGGTGAGGTTACCGCTGTCAGCACTCTCAATACCTGCAATAATATCCAGCATTGATGATTTACCTGCTCCATTAACAGCAATAAGAGCAATTTTATCATCCTTATTCACATTCAGGCTAATATTTTCAAAAATTATCCTGTCCCCTATCCTTCTTGTTATATTTTCAACCTGGAGGTAACTAACCATACTCTTCAAATATTTGGCAAAGATAAAAAGTGTTACCTTAACAGCACTATATTTTTAAATTCCCATGACACTTAATGAAAGATACAGAAAAGCGATTGAATATTTTCTGGAAAATAATCCCTTTGCTGATACAGAACTCGAATATGGCAGCCCCTTTGAGCTGATTGTTGCTGTAATTCTTTCAGCCCAGTGTACCGACAAGAGAGTCAATGTGATTATGCCCGCGCTTATTGAAAAATACCCTGATGCTGAAGCAATGTCTAAAGCAACATCCGAAGAAATTTTTCATTATATTAAATCCTGTTCATATCCCAATAATAAGTCTATGCACCTTGCAGGAATGTCGAGAATGCTTTATAATGAATTCGGAGGTGTTGTTCCTTCAGATCCAGATCAGCTTCAAAGATTGCCCGGAGTTGGAAGAAAAACTGCAAATGTTTTAGCATCAGTGCTATATAAAAAGCCTGTTATGGCAGTAGATACTCATGTTTTCAGGGTTGCCAACAGAACCGGACTTACTGTTGCAGCAAATCCTTTGCAGTGCGAATTACAGCTTACTAAGAATATTCCTCAGCATTATCTGACCAGAGCTCATCACTGGCTGATACTCCATGGGCGTTATGTATGCAAGGCAAGGAATCCTCTCTGCGCTGAATGCGGAATTAAAGACATCTGCAAATACTATCAAAAACAACTCAATTTCAAAGCAAAAAAAAATTAAATTAAAAATCATTAAGTTAAATACTGAAAATACGAATAATTGTTATTTTTAGCCTGTGAAGAAATTTCTGTAAATGTCATCTACTGAGAGAGAATATAATGAACCTACATTCAGGGATAAAGTTCTGCTTGAAACCCTTTATAATTCAATTCCATCCGCTCTGGCTATAACGAATCCTGAGGGTATGGTCACAATGATCAACCGGGAATTCACAAATATGTTCGGATATTCACAGGAAGAAACATCCGGGAAGAACCTTAATGATCTTATTGTCCCCGATAATCTAAGGGAGGAGGCTAATCAGATTGATATGCTATCAGCTGAGAACATGAAGGATGTCAGACAGACAATAAGGATAAATAATCAGGGAAAGCAGATTTACGTCTCTATGGTTGCAAACGGGATATTCATTAATAATGAACATGTTGCCAATCTGGTTATCTATAGCGACATCTCAACAGAAAGGAAGAAACAACTGTTGCAGGAAATACTCTTTAATATATCAACAGCTTCAATCAAACAGAATGATCTGAAAGAAATATATCCCACAATTGTACATGAATTAAGTAGAATATGGGATACAAATAACTTCTTCATAGCTCTTTATAATAAGGATGATGATAAAATATCCCTGCCTTTTTTCGCTGATGAAAAAGACAATTTTGCTAATATTCCCACTGAGAAAACAATTACCGGGTATGTAATCAAGCAGAATAAATCAGTTCTGTTAAAAGAATCCGATCTGAAAATACTGGAGGAGCAGGGAGAAATAGATCTTATCGGGACACCATGTAAGGTATGGATGGGTGTACCACTCAGGGTGGAGGGAAACATTATCGGAATGATGTGCCTGCAGGATTACAATGATGAAAACAAATTTTCACTTGATGATCTGTATGTTCTGGATTTTATTGCCACCCAGATTGCTCTTTCTATTCAGAGGAGAATCATGCTCGACAACCTTTTCATTGCCAGGCAAAAAGCAGAAGAAGCCGCTCAATTGAAACAACTGTTCATGTCAACGATGAGTCATGAAATAAGGACACCCCTTAATGAGGTTATCGGTATTACTAATTTGCTTATGCAGGGAAATCCGCGTGATGATCAGATGGATTATATTAAAACCCTCAAATTTTCAGGCAACCATTTACTGACGCTGGTAAATGATGTTCTTGACTACAATAAGATGGAGTCAGGAAAAATTATATTTGAACAGACGCAATTCAATCTGAGTGATTTCCTGGATGAAATAATGCGATCTTACTCTTTCAGGTCAAAGGCAAAAAATCTTAGATTTGAACTGAACAAAGAGATGACATTGCCTGCTGAAGTTATTGGTGATCCGATAAGATTAAACCAGATACTGTCAAATCTCCTTTCAAATGCCCTTAAGTTTACCAACAGCGGTGGGATAAAGGTCGATGTAAGCGAATATTCGCGTTCCGGGAATCATATTAAGATTAAATTCTCTGTTTCTGATACTGGTATCGGTATTCCTAAAGAAAGGCAATCAGCTATTTTTGAAGGGTTCACACAAGCCTCAACAGATACAACAAGACAATATGGTGGAACCGGTCTTGGCCTTGCTATCTGCAAAAAACTCATCGATCTTCAGGGAGGTTCAATAAGTATTGAGAGCGAGCCTGGTATTGGATCTACTTTCAGTTTCATAATCACTCTTGGCATATCAGACATTACAAGAGCCGAACAGAAAACAGAACAACCCGAAAACTATAGTGGTCTTGAAGGTAAAAGGATACTGATCGCAGAAGATAATAAGATAAACTTTTTTGTAGCTAATAAATTCCTTACAGGTTGGGGTGTAGAGGTATCGCATGCTGAGAATGGCCAGATTGCACTTGAAAAAGTCTTGTCAGATGATTTCGATCTTATACTCATGGACCTTCAGATGCCTGTTATGGATGGTATTGAGGCATCTAAAAGAATTAGAGAATCCGAGAATCTGAAGATAAAAAATATCCCGATTGTGGCTCTTACAGCTGCAATTATGTCGGAAAGCCATGATAAAATAGAAGATCTTAATATTAATGATTATATATTAAAACCTTTCAAACCTCATGATCTTTTTGAAAGAATACTTAAGCATATTAAGTAGGTTAAAAGGTACGCTGCGGCAGGTTCAGCATAAAAAGGCGTAATGAAGAAAAGTAGAGATGCAGAGGCAGATTAACGACCTAAACAGTACTTACTGATATAAGATGATGCTTTCTGGTTGCCAAGTAAATATGATCTTTTAAAATCGTGACAGGCATCATCTGTTTTACCTGTATTTACTAATGCGATTCCTTTATTTAACCAGGCTTCAGCATTATCAGGTTTAAGGTCGAGTGACATACTGTAATCATCAGCTGCCCATTTCCACGACTTAGAAACAAAGTAAGAATTTGCCCTGTCAATATAGCATTCAGCATCATTGGGATGAAGCTTGAGATTTTTGGAGAAATACTCAAGTGCTTTAAGATTATCTCCTGATTCAGCTTCAGTTTTTCCGGCAAGACTTAAAGCAGACTTGTCCTCGGGATAAAGGTCAAGGAATTTTTCTATATCTCCGATAGCTTTATCTGATTCACCTGTCTTCCTGTAACATTCTGCTCTTGAAATTAACAGTCCGGCGTCAGCAACTCCCGACTCAAGAAGTCTGGAATATGTTACTGAAGCGCCTGCATAATTTGCCTGGCCTGCCTGTGCCCTGGCCAGCAATCGCATAAACTTCTCATTTTCAGGATCACCAGCTGCGAGCTGCCCGGCAGTCACAACTGCCTCATTATATCTCTTTGAAGCTATATTTATCAATGTCTCGGCATATAATGTCTCTTCGCTGCCGGGATAGTCTTTCTTTAACTCGGTAAAAACTGCTTTTGCCTCATCAATCTTATTTGCTGATGCAAGAAACTCTATTTCCGATCTTCTTCTTTCCGCTACAGTGTACCAATCCTTTTTCCAGAACTGTCTCCACTCAGGATGATTCTCAATTATCCCAAATGCAGGTTCCATCATAATGTCTTTTTCGCTTAACTTGTATTTAGAATTCATATGAATTCCAAGATGATACAGAGATGTAGCAGCATCACCTTTAAGCGCATAAACCTTTGCTAGCCCAAAATCACCGGAGTGTTCTTCAAGCTTATTTGCCTGGTTAAAATTCATTATAGCGCCTGAATAGTCCCTTGATAAAAGACAAACCTCAGCCTTCTGGATATGAAATCTGTAATCGGTTTTTAAAGCAATTGCCTTATCAAGGAGATTAAACGCATCAGTATTCTTCCCGGAAGCAACAAGCGCTTTTGCTTTAAGTAAAACATCGGTATTATTCTGACTATTAGCCACAGAAGGAACCAGAATAATAATAAAAATCAATAATATCCGATATTTGCAACTAATCAGGGTCATTTGGTCTCCTCTTTCTTAACTTTAGCATTCAGTTCAGTGATAACATGAACAAATCCGGACAGATGGAAAAGTTCGATACCCGAAATACGTTTCTCATAAACATCACACTGATAAAAGTATACACCTGGTGACACGATCTTACCTTTGTACGTGCCATCCCATTCAATTTTTGGGTTATCTGTACTGAATATCAGTAACCCATTCCTGTTGAATAATCTGAAATCGATTTTTTCGACAAGCCCCGAGGTTTTTGCCACAAGCCTGTCATTTATATCATCTCCGTTAGGTGTAAATACATTAGGTATCTCATAAAAATTACAGGAATCGATACAAACCATTACCGATTTTTCGCTTTCGTTACCTATAAGATCAAATGATGATATCGCATAGCATCCAGAAATGACATCACCTGGATAATGCCTGTAAGAAAAGACATCCGGATCATCAATCTCAATCAGAAGTCCGAGGTTTTCCTCGGTAGTTCGTTTATAGTATAGCCTGTAACCGGCTATGTCGCCGAAGCAGGTGGAATCGGTTATTACCCATTTAATAGTATTGTACAGACTATCGCACTGACTTGTCACATTTATCTCCGGAACACACGGTGGTTCATTATCTACAGGTGTGACACATTGTTTTTCAGAAAAGTTCAGGAGATTCCTTGGCATGCCATCGGTAAGGTAACCCCCATATGATCTTACCATATAGCAGTATTCTTTTCCATTTTCAAGTACCATGTCGGTATATGAAAGCTGATTTGTCGAAGAGATTGAATCATAAAGCATCGTTGACTCATTTAACCTATAAATATCATACCTGGTGTTAACCCACGGTACATTCCGGGCAAATGAGAGTCTTGCCTTTTTATCACCAGGTGATGCTGTAAGGTAAAGCGATGATGCGTATGCAGGCTCACCGATAAGAAATCTGTTGCCCGTAGCATCATTCCAGAGCTCAATTTTATAAATATAGCCTGATGATGTTGTATTTATCAGAGTATCAATATAGATAGTATCGTTAAGGTCGACTGTCTTTATTGTTTTGATCTGGCTATAATCGGTTCCTCCGGTACCATTAGCCCGGTATATTAAATATTCATACGGACCAGTTGCAGGGATAGTATCAAGTTTATCTGGTTTCTTCCACGAAATGAAGATCGATCCGTTCAACTCATCTGTATTCCGGACACTGACATTACGTATGACCGGAACACCCGAAACCAGTGAAGAGGTTATCTCGTTTGATGATTTGCTTTCAGTTCCATTTGGATAAACAGCAACAATTCTGTAGGTATACTCCCTGCCATACTGCAATCCCTGGCCCAGATCACTGTCTGAATATGTGGTTGTTGAACTTCCAGTTATATACCCCACCTTTGCAAATCCAAGTGAGAGAGGAACTCCCGCAGTACATGAATCAGGAATAAAATCAGATGCTCCTTCCCTCCTGTAGATGCTGAAACCTGCAATATCATCTGTTCCATAACCTTCCCAGGTAAGCCTTATCTGCTTACCCTCAGGAACAGCATTTAGAATATTTGGAGGAGGACCCAGTACCTTGATCTTAATGTTATCTATATCAGCCAGTCTCACATCACTGTTATAGTCCTCCGATTTGAAAATCACATCATATGGCTGATTTCTAACAGTTTTATGGCAGGGTATCCATCTGAATATTGAGGAAGCATAACCAGCAACAGAATCGACCTTGCTGAAGGAGGCAGGACAATCCTTCAGGGTATAAACTCCAGAAGTTGATTTAAGTGACAAGAAATCATTATCCTCATCTGTTGCACTGAACAGGAAATCAATTGTGTCTCCCACTTCAACACAATAATCTCTTAAAGGTCCGTTTACAGGAGGTTTGTTATTTGTACTGTAAACTTCAATTTGCATATCTCTGACAACAACTCCAATCTTTCTACCGTTTCTCCACTCCTGTATTTCCATGGCAACATTAAAAATGCCGGTATCAGCAGGGGTATCCCAGATAAGATCTCCGCTAATGGAATCAACTCTTATTGAATTAGTTGCAGGGGGTAGAGTGTAATTTTCAATTGGTTTCCCATCTTCACGGGTGCAGACTGTAAGTTTATATGAGAGACTGTCACCATCGGGATCAAAAGCTGCAGGATTATGGATAAAGACATATCCATATGCTGCTTTATCATATGGCGGATTCAACAGTACAGGCGTACTGTTAATTCCCATTGAGGGATTAACTGTAAGTATCGTTGATATTGAAAAAACAACATTGACTGAATTAGGGATATTTTTCACTCCCAGGTTCCTGTTTGGGTCCTGTACCACAATTTTATATATGCCTGGTCCCGGGTATGTATGAATAATCTTATATATATTCCTTTTATAATAATTGGGTAATAACAACTCATCTACACGCGGTGCGGTTGAGGTTGAATTATCGCCCCACTCCACATCCAGTGTTCTCCGGTCGGCAAAACTAAGAGTATAAGTGAAAGTGGTTATCGTGATTTCATAAGTAAGGTCCGACAACTGAACATAGGTGATCTCCCCTGCCCGGTTATGGGTAGCATACAAATTCGACTGAAAGACTGAGCCCAGTATCAGGAACAATAGTATCCCGTTAATAATCTTTTTCACCCTTCTACTTAATTTTAAATGTCTGTTCAGTGATATCAGATGTAAGTTTTATTCCCTCTTCAAAATTATCTGCCTTAACTATCAGAAGGTTTGATTGATCTTTATACAACCTGGTCATAATCAAGTTACTTACAGATATCATCCTGGGCTGTTTTGCCGTTAAATATTCAAGGTTAAGCTTAACTTCATTATCAATTATTTCCAGATCAATTAATTTTCCGGTCAGAAGTTTCCTGTTAACACTTATAAAAAGCGAACTGTTAATATAATTCTCCATTACCTTAATTGATTCAGGAGCGGTTCGCTTAAAAAAATCAGCTTCTCTGTTTTCCCCACTAATGATAAGATCGAGAAGAAAGTCATCAAAGTACATTTTAACAAACACTTTCAATGAATCATTTTCCGGTATATAATCAATGCTTGTCATTGTTACATGAACCGGATGAAGAATAAACCAGATTACAAATAAAAGGTTTTTAATCATCTAACAATTCTCCGGGCCGGTAAAAGGCCACAAAAATCAGACCATTTATTACTCTTCTTCAATGTTTACACGGTCTTTAAGATAACTGACCGAACCGACTTCAATGAAAGAAAATCCTGATCCTGCGGCAAAGTTACCTGCAAGTACAACAACGATATCATCACCTTTTAAATTGTGGGCTTTTAAAAGTTTTTTCAGGGCAATATGAATAAAGTCGTCAACAGAGCTTTTACTCTCCTGGTATCCGGCATATACTCCGTATGAAAGTGCCAGTTCCCGCATAGTCCTCTTTGAATAGCTCTGGGCCAGAATCAGATTTATTCCTCGGTATGATGCCATATCCCTTATTGTTCTACCCATAGTAGTATCGGCTATTATTCCCTTTGCTCCAATTCTGAATGCTGTTTTTACTGCTACTTTTGCAAGGTATGCTGATATTTCACCTGTTGCATCAAAGTAAGGAATATCCAGAAATTTCTCCTTATTCCTTTCCACTTCAAGAGCTACCTTAGTCATTGTCTTCACAGATTCAACCGGGTATTTCCCATTGGCAGTTTCACCACTGAGCATAATGGCATCTGTCTGAGAATATATCGCATTGGCAATATCACTTACCTCGGCACGGGTAGGCCTGGGATTATTAATCATTGAGTGCAACATCTGTGTTGCAACAATTACAGGCTTCCTGGTGATTATACACTTATTGATGATCATTTTCTGAATCACCGGAATTTTTTCATAAGGGACCTCGATGGCAAGGTCTCCCCTGGCAACCATAATCCCGTAAACATGATCGATTATATCATCCAGATTATCAACACCCTCCTGGTTTTCAATTTTTGCAATTATTTTAACATCACTTTTAAAAGATTTCAGTACATTCTTAACATCAATTACATCCTGAGTTGTTCTGACAAATGAATGTGCAATAAAATCAACTTCATTTTCTGCAGCCATTTTAAGAAAAGCAATGTCCTTATCAGTAAGAGAGGGAAGATTTATCCTTGCTCCCGGGACATTGACACTTTTCCTTGATCCCAGGATACCATCATTTTCAATAATGCATTCAAGCTCACCTCCGTTTTTTCTTACTGCTTTTAGCTCCAGTTCACCATCATCAATAAGTATCAGCGTTCCTGTTGAAATTTCTGATGCGAATTTTGGATAACTCACATAAATGGCATCTGAAGAGGTCTTTTTATCAGGATTTCCAATTATACTTATTTTATCGCCTTTTTTGAGATGCACAGGAGCATCACATGCAGTACTACGAATTTCAGGTCCTTTAGTATCAACAAGAATGGCAATACGGTCGGAAACCTTTCGAATATTTTCGATCATTTTTAAGGCAGACTCAACCGTGACATGTGCAGAATTAATCCTTACTACATCCATACCTGCCTCAAAAAGCTTATTAATAAACTCAGGCTCGCAGTTCTTATCGGATAATGTGGCAACTATTTTTGTTCTTTTCCTGTTCATCATTTATGCTGATTTAATTCTGATATTTCCTTATGTGCCTCAATTGCAAGCCTGTAGCTGTCAAGTCCAAATCCCGAAACAGTTCCCCTGCATACTGAAGATATAATGCTTTTATGCCTGAATTCTTCACGAGCAAAAATATTTGTAATATGCACCTCAACTACAGGAACCTTTATTGATGCTATCGCATCATGAATTGCTACTGAGGTATGCGTATAGCCACCGGCATTGAGAATTACTCCGTCATATGATTTGCCTGAATTGTGAAGTTCATTTATTATTTCCCCTTCTATATTCGACTGGAAATAGGTAAAAGAAATTTCAGGAAATCTGATTTTCAAAAGTTTTAGATACTCCTCGAATGTTGAGTGACCATATTTGTCCGGCTCCCGTGTTCCGAGAAGATTAAGGTTTGGTCCGTTTATAATTTCTATTTTCATCTGATATCTAGTTTTTTACAGAAAGGCAAAAGTATTGATGACCAAATTCAAAATGGTAAAAATAGACAAAAATTAATTATACTTTTATGACACTGTTCTTAAATAAAACCAGAATTCTATGAGCCTTACCTGGCAGCAATCATTAAGGAGCTTTGAGACCTATCTGAGGTTAGAGAAATCATTATCTGAGAATAGTGTAGAAGCATACCTGCAAGATGTAAGGAAACTTGAAGGCTATTTTACTGAAATCAGAAAAGAAACCTCCCCTGCAGATATCGAATACTCTGATCTAAAGGAGTTTCTTGTATGGTATGGTACAGAAAGCAATAATACCCGTACTCAGGCAAGGGTACTCTCAGGTATCAGGGCCTTTTTTAAATTTCTGCTTATTGAGGGTGAAATGGATGAGAATCCGGCTTCCCTGCTTGAATCACCAAAAATCGGACTCAAACTTCCACAGGTACTTTCGGTGGCAGAAATTGACAGGATAATTGAAGCAATAGATCATAGTAAACCTGAAGGGCACAGGAATAAGGCGATTATAGAAACTCTATACGGATGCGGTCTCAGGGTTTCAGAGCTTGTGAATCTGCATATAACAGACATTCATGAAGCGGAGGGATTTGTTGTAATTACGGGAAAAGGCAACAAACAGAGACTGGTACCAATAAGTGGAAAAGCTCTGAAGGAGATTGATATTTACAAAGCTCAGAGGAAGCACCTGCCACATATCTATAATGAAAATATACTGTTTCTAAACAGAAGAGGCAGAAAACTAACAAGAGCAATGATTTTTACGATAATTAAAGACCTGGCTGCAAGGGCGGGAATAACTAAGAAAATAAGTCCTCATACCTTCAGACATTCCTTCGCAACACATATGGTTGAGGCAGGAGCCGATCTGAGAGCAGTTCAGGAGATGCTGGGACATGAATCAATACTGACTACAGAGATATATACACATATTGACAGAAGCTTTCTCAGAGATACATTAATAATGTTCCATCCAAGGTCCTGAAAGCAGGAAACGGGTTTTAAAAATCCGATTTTTATATTAACTTTGCGCCTGATTTTAAAAAAATACATTAATTATCTCAAATCAATAACATTATGTCAAACATTAAGAGAGTTTACTCCTTTGGAAAGAAGACTGCTGAGGGTAAGGCCGATATGAAAAACCTCCTTGGAGGTAAAGGTGCCAACCTTGCAGAAATGTGCCTTCTGGGCCTTCCGGTACCTGCCGGTTTTACAATCACAACAGAAGCCTGTAACGAGTACTACAAGAACGATTGTACTCTTCCATCAGAACTAATGCCGGAAGTATGGGCAGCTATGAAAAAAACTGAAGAGACAATGAATATGAAATATGGTGATCCTGAAAATGCATTACTTGTTTCATGTCGTTCAGGTGCACGCAGTTCAATGCCTGGCATGATGGATACGGTTCTCAATATCGGCCTATGTTCAGCAACAATACCCGGTTTCCTGAAAAAAACCAATAATCCCCGCTTCGTATATGATTCTTATCGCCGTCTCATAATGATGTATGCAGACGTTGTAATGGAAAAAGCTGAAGGTATTGATCTTGGTGAAGGAAAAGGTATTCGTAAACAACTTGATGAGAAACTTGATGAGTTTAAAAAACAAAGAGGTTACACAACTGATACAGAAATATCTGCAGACGAGCTGAAATTGCTTGCTGAAGAATTCAAGGCAATAGTAAAGAAAGTTCTGGGTAAGCCTTTCCCCGACGATGCAAAAGAACAGCTTGAAGGAAGTATCAAGGCTGTTTTTAAGAGCTGGAATGGAAAGAAAGCTGTTTCTTACCGTCGTATAGAAGGTATTCCCGACGACTGGGGTACAGCTGTCAACGTTCAGGCAATGGTATTCGGAAACATGGGTGATACCTCTGCAACCGGGGTTGCATTTACACGAAATCCTGCAACTGGCGAGAACCTTTTCTATGGTGAGTGGCTTGTAAATGCTCAGGGTGAGGATGTTGTTGCCGGAATTCGTACTCCAAGTCCTCTGAATGATGACACAAAGAATGAACAGAACAAGCACCTGAAAAGTATGCAGGAAGCCATGCCTTCCACGTATAAGGAACTAAGCAACATACGTGATATACTTGAGAAGTCTTTCCATGATATGCTTGATATTGAATTCACTATCCAGGAAGGCACTTTATATATGCTGCAGTGCCGTGCAGGAAAAAGAACAGGAACAGCTGCACTAAATATGGCAATGGACATGGTTCATGAAAAACTGATAGATGAGAAGACTGCAGTTATGCGCGTTGATCCTGCACAGCTTGATGAACTTCTTCACCCGATATGCGACCCGGCAGTTGAGAGTAAGCATTCTCCGGTTGTGAAAGGTCTTCCGGCAGGTCCTGGTGCCGCTGTAGGAAAAGTTGTTTTCACTGCTGAAGATGCTGTTGCCTGGAACCGAAAAGGAGAAAAGGTTATTCTTCTACGCGAAGAGACAAACCCGGAAGATGTTGAAGGAATGCGTGCAGCAGAAGGAATTCTCACAGCCCGTGGTGGTATGACATCACACGCAGCACTTGTTGCACGGGGATGGGGTAAATGTTGTATTGTAGGAGCCGGTGCTCTCCATGTTGATTCTGCAAAGAAAATATGCAAAATCACTGGTTCTGATATAGTTATCAAGGAGGGCGATTCCCTTACTCTTAATGGTACCAAAGGAAATGTCTATCTTGGTGAACTTGACCTTATGGATGCATCTGAGAATCCGCGTTTCAAGGAATTCATGACAATTGTTGATAAATATCGTAAGATGGGTGTCCGCACTAATGCAGAAACACCTGAAGATGCAACAGTTGCACGTAATTATGGAGCTGAAGGAATAGGACTTTTCCGTACAGAACACATGTTCTACGGTAAAGGATCGGAAGAACCTTTGTTCCTTCTTCGTAAAATGATCCTCAGTGCAAATGAAGGTGAGCGCCGTAAGGCACTTGACCAGTTGTATGCTTTCGTTAAAAAAGATATGAAAGCAACTATGGATGCGATGGATGGACTTCCTGTCACATTCAGGCTGCTCGATCCTCCGCTTCATGAATTTGTTCCCCAGGGAGCTGAAAAACAGGAAGAGCTTGCAAAAGCATTAGGCATCAGGAAAGAAGATGTTGCAAAACGTGGTGAAGCACTACATGAGTCGAATCCAATGATGGGTCACAGAGGGGTGCGTCTTGGAATCACATTCCCTGAAATTACCGAGATGCAGATAAGAGCAATGCTCGAGGCAGCTGTTGAGTTGACAAATGAAGGTAAAAAACCTTACCCGGAATTAATGGTTCCTGTAACCTGTGAAGTTGCTGAACTTGATTTTACAAGAAAGGTTTATGACAGAGTATATAGTGAGATCTGCAAAAAATTCGGAGTAAAAGAAATCGGTTGCAAATACGGCACCATGATAGAAATACCACGTGCCTGCCTCCTTGCCGATCGTATGGCTAAAACTGCCGAGTTCTTCTCATTTGGAACAAACGACCTTACACAGATGACATTCGGTTTCAGCCGCGATGATACAGGTGGTTTCCTCCATGATTATCTCGATAAGAAGATCCTGTCAGCAGATCCATTCCAGACAATTGACCAGGATGGAGTAGGACAGCTTGTAAAAATGGCTGTGGAAAAAGGACGGGCAACAAGACCAGACCTGAAAGTAGGAATCTGTGGAGAACAGGGTGGTGATCCTGCATCAGTGGAATTCTGTTTCAAGACAGGTCTTACATATGTAAGCTGCTCACCTTTCAGAGTGCCAATCGCAAGACTGGCCGCAGCACAGGCATCAATAAAATTTGGCAAATAATAACAGGCCTGATTATAAAGGGGGCTTTAACAAGCCCCTTTTTTCTTTAATGCATATATCCGGAACTTTAGGAACAATTAATTGTTATAAATTTGTTTAAATGGTAAAAACAACCATTCTGCAATGATTACATCTGATGATCTCAAAAAGTATGGTATAAACGGTGTCCGTGAGATACTCTATAATCCATCATACAATACACTTTTCGCTGAAGAGACAAAACCAGGTTTAAGTAAGCTTGAACGAGGTGTAATAACAAAAAATGGGGCGATTGCTATCGATACAGGTGAATTTACAGGCAGATCTCCAAAGGATAAATATGTCGTATTCGATGAAATTACAAAGGATACTGTCTGGTGGAGAAAAGAAAAAGCAAAAGTATCTGACAATAAGCCTGTTTCACAGGAAATATGGAATCATTGTAAGAAGATAGCTGCACAACAGCTGTCGGATAAAAGAGTTTTTGTGGTTGATGGATATTGCGGTGCCAATGAAAATTCGAGACTGCGTGTAAGATTTATAATGGAGGTTGCATGGCAGGCGCATTTTGTAAAGAACATGTTTATAAGACCCGGGCAGGAAGAGCTTGAAGACTTCGAGCCCGATTTTGTAGTGATAAATGCCTCAAAGGCTGTTAATCCAGACTGGAAGGAACAGGGACTTAATTCTGAGAACTTCATAATTTTCAATCTGACTGAAAGAATGCTTGTGATCGGAGGCACCTGGTACGGAGGAGAGATGAAGAAAGGTATATTCTCACTGATGAATTATTATCTTCCATTAAAAGGTATTGCATCTATGCATTGTTCGGCAAATGTTGGCAGGGATGGAGATACAGCTATCTTTTTTGGCCTTTCTGGAACAGGTAAAACAACCCTGTCAACTGATCCTGAAAGAGCGTTGATCGGTGATGATGAACATGGCTGGGATGATGAGGGAGTATTCAACTTCGAAGGAGGATGTTATGCCAAGTGTATAAAGCTGAGCAAGGAAAAAGAACCTGATATATACAAAGCAATCCGAAGGGATGCCCTTCTGGAGAATCTTGTTGTTCTGGATGACGGTACCATTGACTTTAATGATACATCAAAAACTGAAAACACAAGAGTTTCATACCCAATATATCATATAGAGAATATTGTTAAACCAGTTTCAAAAGCAGGACCTGCTAAGAAGGTAATATTCCTCACAGCTGATGCTTTTGGTGTTCTGCCACCGGTAAGCAGGCTCACAGAAGAACAGACAAAATACTATTTTCTTAGTGGATACACTGCCAAGGTTGCTGGTACAGAAAGAGGAATCCTGGAACCAAAACCCTCATTTTCAACCTGTTTTGGAGGGACTTTTCTGATGCTTGATCCAATGATATACGCAAATGAACTTGCCAGTAAAATGAAGATGAATAATGCTGAAGCCTGGCTTGTAAACACAGGATGGATGGGTGGACCTTACGGAACAGGGAACAGGATTGATCTGACTATCACAAGGAAAATAGTGAATGCAATTCTTGATGGCTCAATTCTTAAAAGTGAGTTTCAGGAAATCCCTGTCTTTAAATTAAATATACCTCTCCATATTGATTCGATTGATGACAGCATTCTCAATCCTGCTAAAACCTGGTCATCGGAGATTAAATGGCGCATCGCAGCAACTGACCTGGGATTAAAATTCATCAATAACTTCAGTAAGTTCACAGGTAACCCGGAATCGGCAGCTTTAGTCGAGCATGGACCTGTAATCCCATAATACCACAGTAAATCAAATGAATATCCTGAGTACATCAGCATCATTGATAATTGCCTATCTCCTGGGCTCTATCCCTACTGCTGTATGGATTGGCAAACGGCTGCATAATATAGATGTCAGGGAGCATGGCAGTGGCAATGCCGGAGCAACTAATGTTATAAGGGTCCTAGGCTGGAAGACAGGTCTCCCGGTATTACTGATCGATCTGGCTAAGGGTTGGTTATCTTCAATGATGCCGCTGATTCTTCATGCTGCAGAACCAGGATCAGCTATGCTGACTAACCTGCAGATCGCATCAGGACTTTGTGCCATTGCGGGACATATTCTACCAATATTTGCCGGTTTCAGGGGAGGAAAGGGCGTTGCAACAATGTTTGGAGTTCTGCTTGCGCTGAATCCTTTGCTCACTATAGTTTGCATGGGAGTTTTTCTTGTTATCCTGCTTACAACAGGAATTGTTTCAATATCTTCCATGACAGCAGGCATAGCTTTCCCCTTATTTTTGTTCATACTATTCGATACACCATCACTTATTTTCAAGATATTCTCAATTCTAGTGGCACTGGCACTGGTTATCACACACCGTAAAAATATCAGAAGACTGTTTAAGGGGGAAGAGAAAAAACTGATAATTTTCAAAAAGAAAGATAAACCGACACCCTGAAATAAAAATCGTATAATAATCTAAACCTTGAAGGTGATTTTAATCTTCTTTTTAGTCTGGCGGATATTATATTTTTATGGATATTTTCTTATATTTATCACCTAAAGAGTGAAAATACCTGCCTAGTACATCTAAGAATAACCACTAAATCAGAAAGATATGGAAAAGAGTCTCAAGGGAACTAAAACAGAAAAAAACCTGCTCAAAGCTTTTGCAGGAGAATCTCAGGCAAAGAACAGGTACGAGTTTGCAGCAAAGGTTGCCAAAGAAGAGGGCTACGAACAAATAGCCGGTATCTTTCTTGAAACTGCATTACAGGAACAACAACATGCCAAAAGATTCTTCAAATTTCTTGAAGGAGGAATGGTTGAAATCACTGCTACATATCCTGCAGGCAAGATAGATTCCACAAAGGGAAACCTTCTAGCTGCCGCAGAAGGAGAACATGAAGAGTGGAGTGATCTTTACCCTGCCTTTGCACAGATCGCAGAGGAAGAAGGATTTAAGACTATTGCCACAGCTTTCCGGGCAATTGCAACTGCAGAAAAGGGTCATGAAGAGAGATACAGGAAACTCCTTGAGAACGTAATGAAGGACAAAGTTTTTGAAAGAGATGATAAAGTTTTCTGGTATTGCAGGAAATGCGGTTATATTCATTTCGGAACAAAACCACTAAAAAACTGTCCTGCCTGTCTTCACCCGGAGAGTTATTTTGAATTATTAGCTACCAATTACTAGAAGATGATCGATGGGCAGATGATGCTGGAGCTGATAAGGAACCGGCAAAGTGACAGAAAGTATAGTGCGAAACCCATTGAAAAAGATAAGCTTGAAAGAATAATTGAAGCCGGAAGACTTGCGCCTTCAGCCTGCAACGCACAGCCCTGGAAATTCATTATTGTTACAGAACCTGACCTGCTTGAAAAGCTTGCAGTTGCTTCTTCTGCAAAGCTTCTGGGAATGAATGGCTTTGTAAAAGAAGCTCCTGTTCAGATAGTTATAGTAAGGGAGAATGCAAATTTTACCTCCACTATCGGAGGAAATATTAAAAGCAAGGATTATTCCCTCTTTGACATAGGAATTGCAGCAGAAAATATTTGCCTCCAGGCTGAATCGGAGGGTATCGGTTCATGTATTCTGGGCTGGTTTGATGAAATGATGGTCAGGAAAACGCTCGCTGTTCCCAGGTCAAAAAGAGTGGAACTGATAATTACACTCGGATACGCGCTGAATGGAAAAAGAGAGAAAAGGAGAAAACCAAAGGAGCTGACTGTATCATATAACAGGTATTAACTTACCTGTAATATATATCATTTAAGTCCTGATAAAGCTGTCCTGATTCTCTTTACTGCCTCAATTATCAGATCATCTGAAGTAGCGTAGGAAATTCTGATGCAATCAGGAGCACCAAATGCATCTCCGCCTACTGTTGCCACCTGAGCTTTATCCAAAAGGTACATTGCAAGATCATCTGAACTGTTAATAGTAGTGGACCCGTCGCTTTTACCAAGGTAATAGCTGATATCAGGCATCACATAAAAAGCACCCTGAGGTACCCTTACCTTTAATCCTTTTACATCCTTAAGAAGATCACATATTAAATTGCGACGCCTGAGGAATGCTTCACGCATTATTTTATGGGATTCACCGGTGCCCTTAATAGCTGCCAGTGCTGCTCTCTGTGCAATTGAACTAACTCCGGATGTAAACTGACCCTGTAACTTATTACATGCCTTTGCAATCCATAAAGGCGCACCTATGTAACCAATCCTCCAGCCTGTCATGGCATAAGCCTTTGACACACCATTGACGGTAATAACCCTGTCTTTAATAAAATCAAATGATGCCATGCTCACATGTTCACCATCAAAAATAATATGCTCATATATCTCATCAGATATTACAAATACTCCTTCATGCTTTTCAAGAACCTTTGCAAGGCTCTCAATCTCCTTTCGGGAATAAACCATTCCTGTAGGATTTGACGGAGAATTGAACATTACCAGCCTCGTTTTGTCAGTAATTGCTTCTTCAAGCTGCCCGGGACTTATCTTGAAATCATTATCAAGGGTGGCACTTATAACTACAGGTTTACCCCCTGCCAGAATCACCTGATCATAATAACTTACCCAGTAAGGTGCAAGGATGATAACCTCCTCCCCTGGATTTACAATTGACAAAATCACATTTATCAGGGAATGTTTTCCTCCCGCTGAAACAATAATCTGGTCAGGGGAATAAATGAGTCCGTTCTCATTTTTGAATTTTTCTGAAATAGCCTCCCTCAGATCATTATATCCGGGTACAGGAGGATATTTTGAATAGTTATCATCAATTGCTTTTTTTGCCGCCTCTTTAATATAGTCAGGTGTGTTGAAGTCAGGCTCCCCGATGCTAAGACTGATTACATCGATACCTTTTGCTTTAAGCTCCCTGCTCTTCTGAGCCATTGCAAGTGTCTGTGACACTGAAAGGGATTTTACCCTGTCTGACAAATACTCCATAATAAAAGATAAAAGAATGAAGTCAAAAGTAAGAAGAAATTCGTAAAATTGTTAAAAAATTGAAATCATATGGAAATTGCAGCTGATATACTAAAGATTACGATTCCGGCTCTCATGGTGTTGCTAACTGCATGGCTCCTGCTGCGAAATATGATAAAAAACGACCAGGAAAAGAGAAGGCAGGAGATATTGCTTCAGAATAACCGCACGGTTACCCCGATAAGACTCCAGGCATATGAAAGGATAGTCCTTTTTCTTGAGAGGATTTCACTTGAATCACTGATTGTACGTGTAAGCAGCACCGAAATGTCTGCAAATCAACTCCATACAGCAATGCTAAGTACAATAAGAAGTGAATTCGAGCATAACCTCTCCCAGCAAATTTATATGAGCCCTCAGGCCTGGGAGGTTGTAAAGAATGCCAGATCGAATATGATAAAGATCATAAACAGTGAAGTTGAAAAAATGCCGGCTAATTCAACAGGAATGGCCCTGAGCAAACAGCTTCTTGAACGGATTATGGAACTGGAAAAAGAACCTACCCGTGCAGCAATTGATTATCTAAAGGGAGAAATTGCCAGGATTATTTAATTGTTTCAGGTGTCAGGTTTCAGGTCCCAACCGGAACGTGGAACATGAAACCTGTAACCTGTAACCTGTAACTTCTCAGAGCAGGTCTACGCTTCTCTTGACAAAACTGTTAAGTTCTTCTCCTCTGAGCATATTGTTTGATAACATAGCCAGGTCAATAAGCTGTTTGACAATCTTATTTTCTGCTCCAAACCCTTCAAGAATATTTTTTCGTGCATTATCATATTCAGTAAACTCCTTGCGAAGCTTTTCAAGATCATCCTTCTCATGCTGACTTATTTCTTCAGCTTTCTTCTTCCTGTGCTCATTCTCCATAAAGTCAATTTCTTCCCTGAGCTTTTTCCTTTCAATATCATTAGCTGAAAGTTCATCACCCTTAGCTGCATAAAGATCATCGGCGATCTTAATTACGAGATGGTGATTCGGATTAATAACCAGGTTATAGCTATCCGGCAGTTCACCATAGAAATTCATACCCCCTCCTATTTGTGACATATCCTTCATCCTCCTCATAAATTCAGATTGTGTGATAATAACAGGGGATTCATTCTCATCGAGTTTTTCGAAAGTGACGTTAAATACATCTTTAGTGCCAGTCTTCACATGAAATACGCTTTTCAGATCATTTTGCTTCTCCTCAGGAAGCTTCGATTCACGTTTATCATCTTTCTGGATCAGATTATCGATAACATCAGAATCAACCCTTACAAACCTTGAATCTTTGAATTTAGTCTCAAGGTGATTGATCAGATGGACATCAAGCTGACCATCGAGCAGAAGAACATCATAGCCCCTGGTCTTTGCCTTCTCAATATAACTGAATTGATCTGTTTTGTTGGTAGTATAAAGATAAATCAGCGACTTATGCTTGTCTGTCTGGTTCTCCTTTATGATCTTTTCATATTCTTCATATGTAAAGTACTTCTCATCAGTATTCTTGAAAAGTGCAAATTTTGATACTTTTTCATAGAACTTTTCCTCGGTAATCATACCATATTCTATGAAGAGTTTCAGGTTATCCCATTTCTTTTCAAACTCCTCCCTGCTGTTTTTGAAAATATCATTAAGCCTGTCAGCAACCTTTTTGGTTATATGACTTGATATCTTCTTTACATTTGAGTCACTCTGGAGATAACTTCTTGAGACATTAAGCGGAATATCGGGAGAATCCAGTACACCATGAAGAAGAGTAAGGAATTCGGGAACAATACCTTCAACAGAGTCTGTCACAAACACCTGGTTACAATATAGTTGTATCTTGTTCTTCTGTATCTCTATATTATTTTTGATCTTTGGAAAATAAAGTATACCTGTAAGTTTGAAAGGATAGTCTACATTTAAATGAATATTGAATAAAGGTTCATCACCTGCAGGATATAGTTCTCTATAGAATTTTTTATAATCATCATCTTTAAGTTCAGAGGGTTTTTGCGTCCAGGCAGGCCTGGTATTATTAATAATTTTGTCTTTCCCGGTATCAATAATTTTACCGTCTTTCCACTCCTGCTCTTTACCGAATGCAATTTCTACAGGGAGGAATTTACAGTATTTCTTAAGTAGTTGCTCTATCCTGCTCTCGTCAAGAAATTCTTTAGAATCCTTATCAATATGAAGAATCACATCAGTTCCTCTTCCCTCTCTCTTACTTTCTTCAATTGTAAATTCAGGACTGCCGTCACAGGTCCATTTAACAGTCTTTGCATCATCCTGATAAGATCGTGTTATAACTTCAACTTTATCAGACACCATGAATGATGAATAGAATCCGAGACCAAAATGACCGATAATCGAGTTTGTCTGATCCTTGTACTTGTCGAGGAAGTCGTTTGCACTGGAAAATGCAATCTGATTCAGATATTTGTCAAGCTCCTCCTCAGTCATACCAATACCACTGTCGGATACCTTTATCGTTTTCTTTTTTTTATCTACTGAAACATAGATTGTAGTATTCCCAACCTCTCCCTTATAATCTCCTACCGATGCCATTGTTTTAAGCTTCTGGGTTGCATCAACGGCATTTGAAATCAATTCACGCAAAAATATCTCATGATCTGAATAGAGGAATTTTTTGATGATCGGGAAAATGTTCTCAGTAGTTACTCCAATCTTTCCGGTTTGCATATCGTAAAGTTTTATGTTAAACATTATAAATCAGGCCATACTCTCCAAAAGGTGTGCCGACATAAACAATACTGACAAATAGTCATTAAAACTGCAACAGACAGGTCAGAAATGTACCGGGAATTCAAAAAGGGCCAGGACAACTAGGATTACGTATATCAGAATAAATCCTGCAAGCAGGTAAAACGAAAAGTTCCTGCGTTTTCTGAAATTATTAATAGCATACTCGCTCTGGAATTTTTTTACTGCATTATGCAACCTCACCATCGCATTAGTATTTTTAGGTATAAAAGCATCAATGGCAGAGGCAATTGTACCTTTAATTTCATCTATTTTATCAGGTGAACATAGAAGAATTATACCATTCCCTGAGTCAATCTTTTTTATTTCCCGGGCAAGCTTTCCTATCATTTCAAACTGTTCAGTTGTATCATGAACTCCAAGAATGGCAACTTTACAGGCTTTGACAGATTTATTCTTCTCGAGGTAAAGCATATATTCCTCAACCGTAACAAAAGATACTATATTATATCTTGAAGTATCATCAAACTTGCTTCTTACTTCTTCCGAGAACCATCTGAAATCATCGTAACAGATCAGGTATGTTTTCATTTTATTCTGCATGACCTTATCTGAATTGTTGTTTTGTATTTTCAACATTTCTGGCATCAACATTCAGTTTGAATTTCCAGAGTCCATTTTCAAGCACATATGCATCATTGGAATAATGAGGTCCATAATACTGCCTTTTGTTTGCCAGTTCAGGTGAAAATGGTACGAGATGATCAAATATTACAGAATCATCTCCTTCGAATCTTAGCGTCATGGTTGCAGTAGCAGAGTATTCAAATACAATCCTGTTGATGATCTTTTCATCCGATAAAAATGATTTCAGACCAAACTGAATATTATCATCCCTGTCAAAAGAAATTATCTCAATAACCTTTCTTGTTATGTTAAAATTACCATAGTCTATACCAAGAAGAACCCAGCAGGCTTTTCCATTTATTACCTGTGGCCTGATATCATAATAGAGAGCACCATACCAGTTGAAATCTCTGTAAATAGTATCTGTCAAAATTGCAGAGGAATCATATTCAGCAAATAGTCTGTAAACCTTACGGCTACTTGTTTCCGGATATTTTCTGACCATATAAAGATAATATCTGCCCGGCTGATTTCGCAGATACAGGTTCCATGTCACTATCTTTATGATTGAATCAGGTGAAGTGATCTGTCCAAGAAATCTTACATTTTTAAACCTGTGTGTAAAAATGGTATCTGATCTCACATAACTGTCAACAATTGACATAATTGAATCATTGACAGTTATCCTCACAGAATCTTCATTTACAGTAAGAAGGCGCCCGAACAATTTCTCCAGGTTCATTGATACATTTAATGGTATATTCTGTCCTTTCATCATCTGAAAAGATAATCCGAGAAATAAGAGAAGGCATAATACTTTTTTTGAAACCATATTATTTTATACCTGTTACAGAATCAAGCATAGCATTTAACTGCCTGCAGGCGAACTCAGTCTCCTCTTCAGAAATATTCAGAGGCGGGGCTATCCTGAAAGCATCATTACAAAACAGAAAGTAATCAAGAATCAGGCCATATTCCGGTGCTATGTCAACCATTCTTCTTACATGATTTTCATCAGCAAGCTGCACCGCAAGCAATAGCCCTTCTCCCCTGATATTCTTAATTGCCGGATGAATCAACTTTTCTCTGAATGAGTCTGACCTGAGTCTGCAATTCTCGATCAGCTTTTCGTCTAACAATACATCAAGTGATGCCAGTCCTGCTGCACAACAAACAGGATGTCCTCCGAATGTAGTTATATGTCCCAGTACAGGATTTGAAGTCAGGGATGACAAAATCTCTGATGATGAAATGAAAGCTCCCAGCGGCATTCCTCCGCCGAGTGCCTTGGCAAGAAGGAGAATATCAGGGATAACTTTAAAACGATCAACTGCAAACATATGCCCTAAACGTCCAAAACCAGTTTGTATCTCATCAAAGACCAGAAGAGCCCCTGTTTCATCGCATCTTTTGCGAAGCTTCGACAGAAATTCATTCTGAGGAAACACTACTCCGGCTTCAGCCTGAACAGGTTCAATAATAACACATGCAGTTTGGGTATCAATCCCCATAAGCGACTCATCATCATTAAAAACAAGCTGATAAGTATCAGGTATAAGCGGGCGAAAAGCATTTCTGAATACTTCACTTCCCTGCACACTCAACGCCCCAAAAGTACTTCCATGATAGCTATTCCTGAAATAGACAATTCGGCTTTTCCCTGTATATCTCCTTGCAAGTTTCAATGCCCCCTCAACAGCCTCACTTCCCGAGTTGACAAAATAACAGCAGTTTAATTTTTCAGGTAAAAGGCTGGCCAGCTTTGAAGCAAAAATAACCTGCGGACTAAGAACCAGCTCACCATAGACCATCAAATGCAAATATTTATCAATCTGTGTTTTGATTGCCTCAATTACCCTGGGATGTCTGTGTCCTGTATTGCTTACAGAAACGCCGCTGATAAGATCGAGATATTTTTTACCATCATTACTGTACAGCCATGATCCTTTGGCCCTTTCAATTTCAAGAAGTAATGGAGAAGGGGATGTCTGGCCAAGATGTCTGAGAAATAGCTGACGATAATTAATCATCTGAAAGGATGTATATTACCTTGCCATAACATTAATATCATTCAGCAGAGAATCCCTGAATGATTTTCCAACAGGTATGCTTTTTAATGTCCCGCCGATATCGAGATCCAGTCCATTCTCTTTAATTGTCTGGATATTGCTTTTATTTATTATATACGACCTGTGAACCCTAATGAAAACACCTGGAGGAAGATATTCTTCGATTGCTTTCATTGTGAAGTGTATAGTATACTTATCCTCAATTGTAGTCAATGTAACATAGTTTTCAAGGGCTTCAATGTAAATTATATCATTAAGCTTTAGTTTAACCAGTGAGGAGCCTTTTTTAATAAAAATTTCTTTATCCCCTGATGAGACGGATTCCTTTTTTGCAAAGTATCTCAGTGTTTTATCAATTGCTTTACAGAACCTTGAGAATGTAACAGGTTTCACAAGATAATCCACCACATTGAAATCAAATGCTTTAGCAGCATAATTTTCTCCTGAAGATATTATGATAATGTTAGGCGGATTATCCAGGCTGCCAATAAATTCGAATCCATCCATTTCGGGCATTTCAATATCAAGAAACAGAAGATCAATATCATCTCGCTTTGTAAGAATGTTTCTTGCTTCAATAGAATCACTATATGTACCAATAAGAGTGAGGGAGGCAGATTTTCTGACAAAATCACCAATAACCTTACAGCTTAGCTTGTCATCATCTATAATGATACAATTCATTATACTAATTCAATATAATCCCAAGAGGTAAAAATAATAAAATTTAACAGATAAAGATTAAGCTGGCTTTAAAGTTGCAAAATGAATTAAAATTATTGGTAAAATGTTTACTGGTGGAAAAAAAAAAGGGGTGAC
>CAYLYN010000022.1:0-15733 GCA_964387565.1 uncultured Rikenellaceae bacterium
CGAATTTTAAGGTTATTTATATTATTTATAAATCGTAATATTTCAATATTCTATTTGATTTTATACCTTTGTGCGCTGGAAATTCTGCCTGTTTTAATAACGATTAAATATTTTTCAGGCCTTGCATAATATTGGCGAGTCGTACTTCAAGGGGTAAAACTAAACTGTAAAGAGTTGAAAATAAAGAAGATTTTAGTATCGCAGCCAGAGCCGTTAAATCCGAAATCACCTTATTTCGAACTGGCAAGAAAATATAATCTGAAGATCGATTTCAAACCTTTCAACCAGATTGAAGGAATATCGGTTAAAGATTTCCGACAGCAAAAAATCAATATTCTTGATTTCACTGCGGTTATTTTTACAAGTAAAACAGGAATTGATCATTTCTTCAGGATCTGCAATGAATTGCGCATTGTTGTACCTGATACAATGAAATATTTCTGTATCACTGAAAATGTAGCGTTTTATCTTCAGAAATACATTGTTTACAGAAAGCGAAAGATCTTCCACGGGAAAGCGAAGTTTCAGGATCTTATTGATATTATTGCCAAGCACAGGGAAGATAACTTTTTTGTACCACTTTCCGAACCACATAATACTGAAATTCCGGAATTGCTTGAAAATAACAATATCAAATACACAATCGGTACCTTGTATAAAACAATCAGTTCCGATTTCTCGAATGTAACTGAATTCGATTACGATATCCTGGTTTTTTACAGCCCTTCGGGTATTAAATCGCTTAAGGAAAATTTCCCTGACTTTGTTCAGGGAGATATCAGAATTGCAGCTTTCGGACCAACAACAGCTTGTGCTGTACATAATGAAGGACTGCGGCTTGATATAGATGCTCCTAATCCCAAGGCGCCTTCAATGACTATGGCACTTGATGAATATCTGAAAGAGCATTTCAGAAACCTCAGATAAAAATATCTTTTGTTTACTATCTTTCCTGATATAAATTGTGGCCGCAGGTTAAAGGTATCTAATAGTTCATTACCATGAGTTCTGCCAGGGAGACATTCTCCAAACATGAAAGACTGTGCAGTATCAAAACAATAGAAGAACTCTTCAGGGATGGCAAAGTCTTTTATACATCCCTGTTCAGGGTAGTATGGAATATAAACCCTCAACCACAGCCATTCCCTGTCAGGGTTGCTTTCAGCGTTACAAAAAAGGGCTTTCGTCTTGCAGTGATGAGGAATCTGATTAAAAGAAGGATGCGTGAAGCTTACAGGAAAAACAAATCAAAGCTGTATCTCAGTCTGAAGGAAAAAAATGTGAACATCTCACTGTTCATAATTCTCCGTACTGACCTTGTTCCGGATTATAAATCAATAGAAAAATCTATGGCAGAAGCCCTGGCCAAAATTATGGCCCATATCTGAATGATGCTTAAAATGTTAAAGTTGTCATAATTATATATTCTCCAGAACACTAACCGATTTTTCTTTGTATTTTCGCTGCTCATAATAACTTCATACTTATCATGAAAAACAGAAGTAAAAGCCTGTTCATCATAATCTTCTTAACCATATTCGCAGGTTTAAGTGCCGGCTTCCTCTTTATGCAGGAAACCCGTGATTTCAGGCTTGCCAAGAATATGGATATTTTCTTTTCTCTGATCAGGGAAGTAAATACCTTCTATGTTGATGAAATTGATCCTGACAAGGTTATTAAGAACGGCATTGATAACATGCTTAAAACACTGGATCCTTATACAGTATATTACCCTGAGTCTGAAGTCGATGAACTATCATTTATGACTTCCGGCAAATATGGAGGAATCGGTTCTCTTGTCAGAAACAACGGAGATTATGTTATTGTAAGCGAGGTATACAAAGGTTTCCCGGCTGACCTTGCCGGTATCAGGGCAGGAGATCTGCTTAAAAAGGTTGACGGGGTCTCACTTAAGGGATTTACAACTGAACAGGTAAGCGAAAAACTTAAAGGAAATCCTGGTACTCAAATTACTATAACGGTTGAAAGAAGAGGAGAAGATAAGGAATTCATCCTTAAACGGGAAAAGATTATTATACCTCCTGTACCATATTATGGAATGCTTGATTCAAAGACGGGATATATTCGTTTTACCAATTTTACACAGAACTGTATTGACGATGTAAAGGCTGCACTAATATCGCTGAAAGACAGCAATGCTCAGGAGATAATACTTGATCTCAGGGGAAATCCGGGAGGACTTCTTTCTGAAGCTGTTGAAATTGTAAATCTATTTGTAGACCCCGGAAATGAGGTAGTTTCCACTAAAGGTAAGGTAAAACAGTTTGACGAAACATTTAAGACTGAAAAAAGTGCTGTTGATGCAACCATACCTCTGGCAGTAATTATTAACCGTGGCTCAGCTTCAGCCTCCGAGATAGTTGCAGGAGCAATTCAGGATCTTGACAGGGGCGTTATAGTAGGCCAGCGATCCTACGGGAAAGGGCTTGTACAGATAACACGTCCGTTAAGCTATAATACTCAGCTTAAAGTAACAACAGCCAAATATTATATTCCAAGCGGAAGGTGTATTCAGGCACTTGACTTTTCGCACCCTAATGAAGACGGAAGTGTTGGTTACATACCTGATTCTCTCATAAAGGAATTTAGAACAAAAAAGGGAAGAGTTGTAAAAGACGGTGGTGGAATCACACCTGATGTTAACATAGAACCTGAAGCACTGAGCCAGGTTGCCACAGAACTTTATATCAGGAACCATATTTTTGATTTTGCAACAAATTACTACTGGGACCACCCGGAAATAAAATCACCCGAAATGTTTTCTTTCTCTGATAAGGATTATAGTGATTTCAAGGAATTCCTCAAAAAAAGAAATTTCAGTTATAAAACAGTAACTGAGGAGTCGCTTAATGAACTGATTGATGTTGCTAAAAAAGAAAAATATTATGACAAACACGAAGATCTGTTCTTAACACTTGAAAAAGACCTGGCCCATACCTTTGACGAGGATCTTGATCTGTTCAGGCCTGAAATAACTGAATTGCTCGAAGATGAAATAATGAGGCGATATTTCTATGAATCAGGTGCTATTGCCAGTACAATTAAAAAGGATGAACAGGTAATGAAAGCCATACAGGTACTTAACGATAAGAAGCAATATGAATCTTTACTGAACGGGGTCAGAGAGCCTGCCCTTATTACCAGGGATGTCCGGGGAGATAACTCAAAGAAATCCGTTCCTTTTGAAAGAAGGGAAAGAAACTAATCAATGTCACCGGTTTTCTCTCCAGGTATGTGAATTATCATCAAAAATCTCTTTTTTCCAAACCGGCAGCCTTTCCTTTATAAATTCGACTGTTTTGGAACAGGCTAAGACAGCCTGTTGCCGGTGACCTGCCGAAACCATTACAGCAAGAGAGACCTCTCCTGCCCTTACAACTCCTGTTGAGTGAATAATTCTTACAGATTTTACATCATCAAATTCGGAGGTGATTATGTCAATTATTCTGTCTGCTTCGCTATCAACCATACTATCGTAAGCAGAATATTCTATAGCCATGACAGTTTTGCCGTTTAACAAATCAGCCCTGACCTGGCCCAGAAAAAAAGAATGACCTCCGGCATCTTTGGCAGCAGCCATATCAGCAAGGTAATCAGTAATTTCAACTGATGTTACCGGACCTTCAATCAAATATTTACCTGACATTCGTCTGTTTTTCTTTAAATTATTCATCCTCCTGCAAAAGGCGGGAGATATGCCACCTCATCGCCGGATTTAATTTGATGTTCGCCTTCAATAATCTGATTATTAACAGCTATTCTGAAATTATAATGTGTGATCTCCGGAAAGTCATCTGTTATCCTGTGTAAAAGGTCGGACAAATCAATTATTCCACTGTAGTGTTTAAATCCTGTGCCAGTTACCTCTGCCAACACTCCGAAAAACAACACTCTTATTTCCATCTCCTAAATCATTTTATTATTTAAGCCCGGTATAGCAATCTTTCAGCCTTCAGCCCTTTAATGCTGAGCATGCCGAAGCACGCCTTCCGCTTTCTTTCTAATGCGCCTCAAGCCAGTTCATGCCTGTACCCCAGTCAACCTTTAGGGGAACGCTCAGAGTTACAGCTTCCGACATCTCTTTTATTACCATTTCCCTGAGTTGTTCAAGCTCAGCTGTCACCGCTTCAAATATGAGTTCATCATGAACCTGAAGTATCATTCTTGATAAGAATTTCTCTTCCTGAAGCCGTTTGTGGATCCTTACCATGGCGATCTTGATAATGTCAGCCGCACTTCCCTGAATAGGTGCATTTATAGCATTTCTTTCAGCATTGCCCCTTACAACCTGATTCCTTGAATGGATATCAGGCAGATATCTTTTTCTTCCGAACATAGTTGTCACATATCCATTATCCCTGGCTTTCTTAATGCTCTCATCCATATAAATCCTGATTCCAGGGTAAGAGGTGAAATAACCATCAATAAGCTCCTTTGCATCTTTGCGGCTGATTGTTAACCGTTCTGACAATCCATATGATGAAATACCATAGATAATCCCGAAGTTTGCTGTTTTAGCCCTGCTTCTCATCTCTCTTGTAACATCCTTTAAATCAACACCAAATATCTTTGAAGCAGTAGCAGCATGAATATCATTTCCTGAAAGAAAATCATTAATCATGCTATTGTCCTGGCTAAGATGTGCCATCAGCCTGAGCTCTATCTGTGAATAGTCGGCTGACAGAAAGATATGACCATTCTCCGGAACAAATGCTTTCCTTATTTCCCTTCCTCTTTCATCCCTGACAGGAATATTCTGAAGGTTTGGATTATTGGAACTTAATCTGCCCGTTGCAGCAACTGCCTGGTTAAAGGAGGTATGTATTCTGCCAGTCTGCTTGTTAACAAGAAGTGGCAGTGCCTCAACATATGTTGAAAGCAGTTTCTTAAGGCCCCTGTATTCCAGTACTTTATCAATAATCGGGTGCTTATGGACAAGGCGTTGAAGTATCTCTTCATTTGTGATGAACTGCCGTGTTTTTGTCATCCGTGCATTCTCATCAAGTTTTAGTCTGATGAACAGGATGTCGCCAAGCTGTTTTGGAGATGAGATATTGAACTCTGTACCTGCAAGCCTGAATATCTCCTTCTCCAGTGCAATTATATCTTCACGTAATCCGGAAGCTATTACCTTCAGGTCCTCATAGTTCAGCCTGACACCTGTTCTCTCCATTTCTGCCAGAACACTTATCAATGGCATCTCTACTTCGGTTGAAAGTTTTTCCAGGCCTTCTGATTCTATTCTCGGCCCAAAAACCTCCCTGAGCTGCCATGTTACATCAGCATCCTCAACAGCATATTCCATCAGCTTATCGACCTGGACAGACCTCATATTTTTCTGGTTATTTCCTTTTTCTCCGATAAGCGATTCGATATGAACAGGAGAATATGAAAGATATGTCTCAGCAAGAATATTCATATTGTGCCTCATATCCGGTTCCAGAAGATAATGGGCTATCATAGTATCAAATAATTTACCTCTTACCCCGATACCATAGTTTGCCAGGACCTGGATATCAAATTTCAGGTTTTGCCCTACCTTGGTTATGGATTCGGTCTCCAGAGCGGGTCTGATGATTTCCAGAATCTCCATTGTCTCTGATCTTGATTCAGGAAAATGGATAAGATATCCTGATCCCTTCTCCCATGAAAAAGCCATTGCAACAAGCTCTGATTCAAGAGGATCAATACTTGTAGTTTCAGTATCGAAGCAAAATTCCTTAAGTTCGATTAATACATTAACAAAGGTTTGAATTTCTTCTTTTGAATTCAGAAGAGAATATGAATGTTCAGTGTTTTCAATAGTGGCCAGAACATTAACAGGAGCCATTACTTCTTCTCCAAACAAAGAGCCTTGCTGAGATTCAACCGGAACCAGCACTGCTTTGGAAGGAAGATCCTTTTGTATCTGTTTATCAATTTCTGATAATATTTTTGCTGCTACGGTTCTGAACTCAAGTTCTTCAAAGAGACTCTTTAACCTGACAACATCCGGAATTTCAAGCAGAAGGGCCTCTTCATTGAGGTCAACAGGAACATCCTGCTCAATTGTGACAAGCTTTTTAGACAGCTCTATCTGTTCTCTGTTATTCTCGATTATTTCTTTAAGCTTCCCCTTCAGACTTGCAGTATTCCTGAACAGCTCCTCAATACTACCATATTCTGCTATAAGCTTCATGGCAGTTTTGGGACCTACCCCGGGTGCCCCGGGAATATTATCAGCAGTATCACCCATAAGTGAAAGTACATCGATTACCTGATCAGGCTTCTCAACTGAAAATTCACTTTTTACCTCATTGATGCCCCATTGCACTGATTCATTACCACTTCGAGATGGTTTGAACATAAACACATTATCTGAGACAAGCTGTGCAAAGTCTTTATCCGGCGTCATCATATAGGTCACAAAACCCTTGTCTGAGGCTTTCCTTGCCAGGGTCCCGATAACATCATCTGCCTCAAATCCCGGATATTCAATTACAGGTATACGATAGGCTTCAAGAAGCCTTTTAATGTAAGGTACAGATTTTTTTATATCCTCAGGAGTCGCATCCCTGTGAGCTTTGTATTCCCTGAACATTTCATGACGGAAAGTTGGTGTTGGTGTATCAAATACAACAGCAATATGTGTTGGTTTTTGCTTCTGGAGAACCTCTTCAAGAGTAAGAAGGAATCCGAAGATTGCAGAAGTATTTAATCCTTTGGATGTTATCCTCGGATTCTTAATAAATGCGTAATATGATCTGAATATCAGGGCATAGGCATCGAGAAGGAAAAGTTTTTTGTTATGGTTATTCATACTGTTATTTCATATAAAGTTTGGCGTGCCGGTTTTTATGCTCCCTTCTCTTTCTTTGGGAGGTTTGGTGGCTTTTACGGATTATCCCCGGCAAACCATTCGGCATATGAAGTTGCTGTTTCATATAATTTCAGACTAAACAGGCTGACTCCGGCAGGAAGAAAAGGTATAATCCTTTCAGCAAAATCAGCTACCAGATTTTCACATGTAGGCTGATAATCTACGAGAACTGTATTACCGAATAACTTCCTGAACATCCCTATTTTATCTTCATCATGGTTTTTGCTTACCACAACAGAGTGATCAAAAATGGCAATAATCTCCTTTTTAACAATTCGTTTAAGATCTGCAAAATCTATAACCATTCCGTTTTTGGGATTAGCATGATCATCTGACGGCATACCTGACAGAGTTACAAAAAGCCGGTAGGAATGTCCATGGACATTCCTGCAAGGACCATCATAATTCCATAGCACGTGAGCCATTTCAAAACCAAACTCCTTAGTCACCCTTATTACTGAAGCCATAAAACCCGGATTTTTTATTAATGAACTACAAAAATAACTATTCCGGTTGACAAAAGGTTCATTATTACAATCTGGTTTTATTGTTAGTCCACAGAATAGTAATCCCTCCTAAACGCTGAAAGATAATAAATGCTTAACTTTGCAGTTTTGTTACAGATAAATAAAAGGTAGAAATGGGTGATAATAACAGGGACTCTTCGAAGATGACTTTCCCGTCTAAATTTGCAGAGACTTTAAGCAGACATGCTAAGGCTAACGCATATTCATTTGTAGGTGAGGTTCCAAAAACATACCAGGAAGTAGATAACGAAATTCGCTCACTGATGGCATTTCTTGAAAAAAATGGAATTTCACCGGGGGATAAAGTTGCGCTCCTGAGTACCAATATGCCAAACTGGAGCATAGTATTTTTTTCGATTACATTCATGGGAGCAGTGGTGGTTCCTATCCTTCCTGATTTTTCACCTACCGAAGTCAGAAATGTACTGGATCATTCAGAATCAAAGGCAATATTTATCTCAATACCTCTGATTGGCAGAATTGAAGGATATAAATCTGAAACACTTAAGACAATCATTCAAATTGAAGATTTTAAGATCCTTGGAAAGGAAGGAACTTCGTATGCATATAATAAGAATGATGAACCAGCCGGAACCTACAATGTTGATGAAGATGATATTGCTTCAATCATATACACTTCAGGTACCACAGGGCGTTCAAAAGGAGTAATGCTCACCCATAAGAACATCACCTTCAATGCCATGAAAGGAATGGTTATTCAGTGGATTGATGAAAATGACAGGTTCCTGTCTGTTCTGCCATTATCTCATACTTATGAAAACACTCTGGGACTTATTCTGCCGATGCTGGGTGGGGCATGTGTATACTATCTGAGGAAACCTCCGACTCCGGCTGTACTTCTTCCGGCAATGGCAGAGGTTAAACCGACAATGATGCTGACAGTTCCACTGATAATGGAAAAAATATATTTCAATAAGATTCTGCCATCAATTCAGGAAAAGTTCATCCTTAAAATGCTTTATAAAATTCCTTTTTTCAGGAAATTATTAAATAAAGCTGCCGGGAAAAAACTATATGCCACATTTGGTGGAAATCTTAAATTTTACGGCATTGGCGGTGCAAAGCTGAACAGAACTGTGGAAAGATTCCTTATCGAAGCAAAATTTCCATATGCAATTGGATATGGGCTCACGGAAACAGCCCCTTTACTTGCCGGAGCTAATCCCTCAAAGTCGGTATTTGAATCAACGGGCCCCGCTATTGAAGATATTGAGCTCATTATTAACAATCCGGATAAAAAAACAGGGGAAGGAGAAATATGGGCAAGGGGTCCGAATGTAATGAAAGGCTACTACAAGGAACCTGCAATGACGAGCGAAGTAATCACACCTGACGGATGGTTTAAGACAGGCGACCTTGGATCACTTGATAAAAGAAATAATCTGTATATAAAAGGAAGACTTAAAAATATGATTGTCGGAGCAAGTGGAGAAAACATATACCCTGAAGAAATTGAGTCAGTTATAAACAACTTCCGGTACGTTGTGGAATCCCTTGTAGTTCAGCAGAAAGGGAAGCTTGTTGCCATGGTCCACCTTAACATGGAGGAGATTGAAAAGAAATATCAGAATCTGAAGGAAGATATGTCTGAAAAATATGAAGAGAAAAAAGAGGAACTTCTGACTGAACTGAAAGATTATGTAAATTCACATGTAAATAAATTCAGTCAGATCAATAAGATTGTTCTTCAGTCTGTACCATTTCAGAAGACTGCCACACTAAAAATCAAAAGATTCCTGTATACCTGAGTTTTCGTTCACGGGAGCTCCGGGCAAGAATAAAAAAGGGGCCTTTTCAGGGGCCCCTTGACTATTTTTACTAATACTATTTCACAGCTTCCTTGTACCTCCTGTTTACCTCATCCCAGTTCACAACATTCCAGAAAGCATCAACATAATCTGCTCTCTTGTTCTGATATTTCAGGTAATATGCATGTTCCCATACATCGAGTGCAAGGAGAGGTGTGCCTTTTACTGGTGACACATCCATAAGGGGATTGTCCTGGTTTGCAGTGCTGCCAACAGCCAGTTTTTTATCCGCGGTAACAACCAGCCATGCCCAGCCGCTACCGAACCTTGTCTTGCCAGCAGTACTGAAAACCTCCTTGAATTTGTCAAATGAACCAAAAGCATCGTTTATTGCTTTTGAAAGTTCTTTTGAAGGAGCAGAAGTTCCTTTTCCGAGATTCTGCCAGAAAATAACATGATTGTAATATCCTCCTCCGTTATTTCTGACTGCATCACTCTGTTTTGAGATTGTTGCAAATATTTCATTAAGCGGAGTCTTTTCCAGTGCAGTGCCTTTAACTGCATTTACAAGATTGTTATAATAGGCCCTGTGATGCTTATCATAATGGATTTCCATTGTACGTGCATCAATATAGGGCTCGAGAGCATCATAACCATAAGGTAGTGCAGGAAATTCAGCAGGAATAATACCCTCAGGTGCAGCGGCATTTTTCATCTGAGGTTCACTGGCATTAACATAAACAACAGCCATCAGGGCTATTGCTGCCAGAACAGTTGATTTTAATAAGTTTCTTTGTTTCATGATGTGTTTTTTATTCTTAAACAAAATGAAAATTATTTTGTTCAAGTTCGGCTAAAAAAAGATTTGATGCTATGCTATTTGACACAAATTTCATGTGTTACAAAATATTTCATACTTTTATCAGTGTTATTTTATTAACAATTACCTAAACAATTCTGATTATGGGAATAAAACATCTGGTTTCAGTATTGTTACTGTTTGCAGGTTTAATACTTGGAATATCATGCGGTGGCAACAAGAAAGAGATCCCTGCGGAAAAGGGAATTGCTTCTTTGATAGAGGTTAATATTGAAGGTATGACATGTACCGGTTGTGAACAGACTATTCAGAGAAATGTAGGGAAACTGGAAGGCATTAAATCTGTAAAAGCGACATTCACTGACGGAAGAGCAGTGATTGAATATTTTCCATCCCTTGTTGATACCCTGAAAATAAGGGAAGCAATAACAGGCTCCGGATACTCTGTTAAAAAATTTACACCTTCAAATCCCTGAAAATTAAGTTTTAGCTGCATAGCAGAGGGTACTATATTACAATTCAATCTGTATGAGTGAAGAAATTAAGAAACCGGAATCAGACAGCGAAAAGATTGATGAAACAATTGAATCGTCGCGACGTGATTTTCTGAAAAAGGTTGGCCTTGTTGGTGCCGCATCTGTAGCTGGGGCTGCAGCAGTATACTCAGGGTATCGTTTTGAGAAAAACAAGCATAAAGGCAATACCGTAAAGGTACTTACAGAAGATAACAGGCTTGTTGAGGTCCCCAGGGAGGAAATCAATGATATTAAGTATCAGGCAGGAATGCTTCAGACAAAGGGAAGAGATGGGATCAAAGGTAAAAAATGGGTTATGGTAATTGACCTGTCGAAATGCCGGAATGCCAGAAAATGTGTTAATGCCTGTCAGTCAGCTCATCATCTGAGGCCTTACGAATATCATATCAACACTCTGGTAATGCAGGAGTCGGTGAATACTCCGAAGTACTTTATGCCCAAGCCCTGCCAGCATTGTGATAATCCGCCATGTGTTTCAGTCTGCCCGGTTGACGCCACATTTAAAAGGCAGGACGGAATTGTTCTTATTGACAATGAAAGATGCATTGGTTGCAGGTTCTGTATGGCAGCCTGTCCGTATTCTGCCAGGATGTTTCACTGGCAGGAACCTCTAAATGCAGAGGCAGATAAAGATAAGCCATATAATGTAGAACTCAATGTTCCCCAGAAGAAAGGCACAATTTCAAAGTGTCTTTTCAGTGCCGACAGGTTAAGGGAAAATGCTCTTCCTTATTGTGTTTCAGCTTGTCCCAATGGTGTTTTTTACTTTGGTGATGAGAATGAAGACGCTGTTACAAACGGAACAACAAAAGAGACAGTAGGCCTGAGCGAACTGCTTGAAAAGAATGGAGCTTACAGGCTTATGGCTGAATTAGGCACAAAACCAAGAGTTTATTATCTTCCCCCCAAGAACAGGATCTTTGATTTTCAGGAAGGTGAAAAAACCGAATATAAGGAAACTACATAAAACAGGATTAAATGGCCCGATCTCTTTATAGTACAGCCTTTTACCGTGAAAGACTGGAGTCAGTTTCAGCTGATGTCTTAAGAAACGTCAGGATAAACAAAGGATTTCTTATCTGGATGGGGATCCTTACAATATCCCTTGCTGCATGCCTGTATGCTTATACAATACAGCTTCATAAAGGCCTTGGCGTAACCGGATTACGCGATGCAACCAGCTGGGGTATGTACATTGCGACGTTTGTTTTCTTTGTTGCAACAAGCCTTATCGGGATGCTTATCAGCTCTGTTCTCGGACTTGCAGGCGTAAAGTGGATCAAGCCTGTTGCCAGAATTGCTGAAATAATTGCTGTTGCATTTGCTGCAATTGCCGGACTGGTTATCATCTCCGATATGGGCCGTCCTGACAGGCTGCCATACCTTTTCATGTATGGCAGAGTCCAGTCACCAATAGTCTGGGATGTAACTGTTGTAACTACCTACTTTTTTGTAAGTCTCATGCTTTGGTTTATTCCCCTGATACCTGATCTTGCAATTGCCAAATCCAGACTAAACGGCAGACCTAAATTCCTTGTTAAAGCCTATGAAATACTTTCAATAAACTGGGTTAATCACGATAAACAATTTGAGATTATGCATAAGGCTATGAGGATACTGCTCATTCTGATTGTTCCTCTTGCTTTTGCTATTCATACTGTTACCTCCTGGCTTTTTGCAGTTACACCCCGTGCAGGATGGGACAGCACAATATTCGGACCCTATTTTATTTCAGGAGCATTTGTGTCAGGAACAGCAGCAGTAATAATTGCAATGTATTTTTTCAGGACCAGCTATAAACTTCAGAAATACCTTACTGATGACCATTTTGAAAAGATCGGAAGAGTACTTGCACTCGTGTCAATAGTATATATTTACTTTAACATCAATGAATTTTTAGTGCCCGGATATAAACTTAAAGCACATGATGCAATACATCTCAGGGAATTATTTATCGGACACCATGCCCTGCTTTTCTGGGGCACACAGCTTCTGGGACTTGTTATCCCGGTTGTACTTCTCCTTATAAGTAAAATGAGAAGACCGATACCTCTTCTGATAATCTCTATTTTTGTCTTTATTGCTGCATGGTTCAAAAGATACATTATTGTGGTACCTCCGCAGGAACATCCCTACCTGCCGATACAGAACGTTCCTGTAGAATGGATGATCTATAAACCAACTGTTACAGAAACAGCTGTTACTCTGGCATCTGTGATTCTTGTGCTGATGATAATAACAGTTCTGTCAAAATTATTTCCTGTAATCCCTATATGGGAAATAGCAGAAGAGGAAGCAATAGTAAAAGAAAATGCGGAAATTAAATAAACCCGGTATTATGAGGAGTATAATATTGTTTCTGACAATCTTTCATTTTGCAGGACCGGCATTGCAGGGTCAGGAATGGATTGTTCCGGATGACAAGAAGGGACGTCTGAGTACTTTTGAGTTCGATGATAATACAAGAACAGCCGGACAAAAGATATACACACTTAACTGTATGTCGTGTCATGGAACACCCGGAAAGTCTAATTATCTAAACCTGGTACCTCCTCCCGGAGATCCCGCAACAGAAAAGATACAAAAAAATAACGACGGAGAATTATTCTATAAAATTACCACTGGTAAGGGCCAGATGCCTTCATTCAGAAGTGTTCTGACCACAGATGAGGTATGGCAGGTTATAGCTTATGTAAGGAGTTATAATAAAACATACAAACAACAGATAAGGGCTATCATATCTTCATCGGCGTACCCTGGAGCAACAATAAACATGTCGCTTGAACATAATCACGCCGACAGTACACTAATACTTACAGCATTTGCAGACAAAGAGGATACAAGGATCCCGGTTACTGATGCTGCTGTAAGATTATATGTCCACAGAACATTCGGACACCAGATTATTGATGAAGAAAAAGTAACAGACAAAACAGGCAGGGCCACTTTCAGAATACCACCACAAATGCATGGGGATTCCCTTGGAAATGTAACAATAAGTGCAAGATTTACCGATGAAGACACTTTTGGATCAGCATATAAGGATACTTTGCTGACAGCAGGATTGAAGATAATCCCCGTCAGCCTTGTTGCTGACAGGGCAATGTGGAATACCGTCAGGAAAGCACCTGTATGGATCTTACTTTCATACATTCTGGGTGTAATTACAGCATGGGGCTTTATTATGTTAGTTTTGATGAAAATAAGAGATATATATATTGTGGGCAAACATCTGGAATCGGCTTCTTCAGAAAATCAGGATACTTAACGCTGGTAAATTAAAACTTAATAAATGAAAAACATTACCACAATCGGAAGGATTCTTTTTGCATTACCATTTGCGGTATTCGGAGTCAATCACTTCATTATGAAGGATTATTACCTGGGAATTATCACCTCGTTTATTCCCCTGGGGGCCTATACAATACTATTGACAGGGCTAATGCTCATTGCTGTAAGTATCAGTATTATAATTAAGAAATATATAAAATTTTCAACTATAATCCTGGCTATACTGCTGTTCCTGTTCATAACCACAATCCATATACCTCATCTTATAAGCGGAAATGATCAGACAATAACCCTGATTGCCCTTCTGAAAGATATTTCACTTATGGGAGGATCATTAATGATTTCAGGCATTTATTCGGAGGAGGAAACGGCCGGTGTCAAATAGAAAATTTATGAAAAAGTTACTTATTATTACCCTGTTTTTAACTGTTTCCTGTAATCTTTTCAGTCAGGAGATGGTAAAATCCAACCTTATCAACAAAGATATTGAGATTGGAATTATTGAGAAACTTGGAGATACAATACCAACGGATCTCTGGTTTCTGAATGAATCGAGCGATACTGTAACTCTCGGGCAATTAATTAACATGCCTACCATACTTTTCTTTGTGTATTTCGATTGCCCGAATCTCTGTAGTCCTCTTATGGATGGAGTTGCAGATGTTGTCAGTAAGACTGATCTTACTCTTGGAACAGATTACCAGATTATTACGATCAGTTTCAATACAAAGGACACACCTGAAAAAGCCAGAGAAAAGAAGGTGAATTTTGTCCAGAGAATAAGTAAGGAGAACCAGAAGTACTGGATTTATCTGACCGGGTCGCAGGAAAATATCAACAAGATTACTGAGGCAGTAGGATATAAGTACAAGGCCCAGGGTCTGGATTTCGCGCATGCATCTGCAATAATTGCCCTTAGTCCACAGGGAAAAATAACCAGGTATCTTTATGGTCTTACCTTCCTTCCTTTTGATCTGAAAATGGCTATAATTGAAGCTCAGAAGGGAATTGCACGTCCAACTATAAACAGGATTCTTGAATATTGTTTTGCATATAATCCTGCAAGTAAGACATACAGTATACAAATAACCAGAATTATAGGTGCTATAACATTGTTCGTTGCTTTTATTATACTTGGTATACTTCTGTTTAAGAAAAAGAAAAAATGAAAAACTTAGAGATATGAGTACATCTGAAAACGGATCACATATAAGCTATCTTCAACACCAGGGTAAGTATAAAGGGATTCTCTCCTGGCTGCTTACAACCGATCATAAGAGGATAGGTCTTCTTTATCTTTACTGCATCATGGTATTTTTCTTCGTCGCTGCAATGCTTGGACTGCTGATGAGGATTGAACTTTTCGCTCCGGGAGAAAATATAATGGATCCGCAGACATACAACGGCATGTTTACAATTCATGGTATAATTATGATCTTTATAATTGTAATACCTGCCCTGCCGGCAATTTTCGGAAACTTTTTCCTTCCTATACTTATTGGTGCCAAAGATGTTGCATTTCCAAAGCTGAATCTCTTCTCCTGGTATCTCTTTGTAATCGGTGCAATTTTCGGGGTTCTTTCCCAGTTTATCGGAGGGGGTGCACCGGATACCGGATGGACATTCTATGTTCCTTACAGTGCGGAATCATCAACAAATGTGATCTATGCCCTTGTAGCTGCTTTTATTCTTGGTTTTTCTTCCATCCTAACGGGTTTAAATTTTATAGTTACAATTCACAGGATGAGAGCTCCGGGAATGGGATGGTTCAGGATGCCGCTTTTTCCCTGGGCAATTTATGCAACAGCCTGGATACAGGTACTTGCGACTCCTATTGTTGGGATAACCCTTTTAATGGTAATTGCAGAAAGAGTTCTCAGGATCGGTTTCTTTGATCCTGCACTTGGAGG
>CAYLYN010000022.1:15743-33956 GCA_964387565.1 uncultured Rikenellaceae bacterium
TGATCCTGTTTTATTCCAGCATCTCTTCTGGATATATTCACATCCTGCTGTTTACATTATGATTCTGCCAGGCATGGGTATTGTAACTGAAATTTTCCCTACGTTCAGCCAGAAACCAGTTTTCGGATATACTGCAATACTCTTTTCCAGCCTTGCAATTGCTTTTGTGGGATATTTTGTTTGGGGACATCATATGTTTACTGCAGGCATTAGCTACGGATCGCGATGGTTCTTTTCTTTCCTGACATTCATTGTCGCTGTCCCCAGTGCAATAAAAGTATTCAACTGGGTATCTACCATGTATGGAGGGTCAATAGACCTTAAACCGCCTCTTTTATACGCCATCTGCTTTATCTTCCTTTTCATGATTGGCGGATTCACAGGGCTGACTCTTGGATCAGTCGCAACTGATGTGCAGGTTCATGACACTTCATTTGTTGTTGCACACTTTCATTACATTATCTTCGGGGGTATGGGCTTTTCATTCTTTGCCGGTATACATTACTGGTTTCCCAAAATGTTCGGCAGAATGTATAACAACACCATCGCCTACCTTGGATGTGCTGTAATCTTCATAGGATTCAATATGCTTTATTTCCCCCAGTTTATAATAGGGATCCAGGGAATGCCCAGAAGGTACTTTGATTATCTGCCACAGTTCCAGACAGGACAGGTAATATCAACTATCGGTGGCTTTATTCTATTCGCCGGACTAATAATCATGGTTTACAACCTGATATATCACGCAAGAAAAGGGGCTCCTGCACCTTCAAATCCATGGCATGGAGTTACCCTTGAATGGATGATTCCTTCTCCTCCATCGCATGAAAATTTTGAGGTCATCCCCGAAATAACAACACCACCATATTTCTTCGGTAATAAATCTGAAACAAAATAGATGAAATGAATATGTCCACTCAGGCTATACATAGTGACCATATTGACAGCGAAACAGGGAAGCTGGGCATGTGGATATTCCTGTTTACAGAGTTATTCCTGTTCGGAGGATTATTCCTGGTTTATGCCGTATTCAGAGCAAAATATTCTGCTGATTTTCATACCGCTGCTGCAGAACTGAATACTTTTATTGGCACTCTTAATACTGTGTTCCTGCTTGTCAGCAGTATGACGGTTGCAATGGCTATTACAGCAATCCAGAAAAATCAGAAGAATTTCGCCATGTTTCTTATTGCATTAACAATTCTTCTGGCAGCCCTCTTTATGCTGAATAAATATTTTGAATGGTCTCACAAGTTTGAATTTAAAATCTACCCGGGATCAGAAGTCTTAAAAAATCTGGCCCAGGGAGAACTTCTTTTCTTTGGCCTTTACTATATGATGACCGGACTTCATGCCCTGCATGTGCTTATCGGCATGATCCTTCTGACTATTAATCTTTTTAAGATCAGGAACGGTACAGTCAGACAGTCGCATTATCTTCATTTAGAAAACAGCGCACTTTACTGGCACCTGGTGGACCTTATCTGGATATTCCTCTTCCCGCTACTCTATCTTATAACATAAAAATTACTGTCCGATGAAGAATGGGGAAACACATATCTCAAGCAATAATTCACATGCAGTAGTGCTGATTACTCTGCTTTTGCTTACGTTTATTTCTGTTGCAGCAACTGGTTGGCATTTCGGTGCTTTTACGGTTGCTGTTGCGCTTTTAATTGCCAGTATTAAGGTTGCAACTGTCATAATCAATTTCATGCATGTTAAACATGAAAGTCTTTTCATAAAGGCAATGATAGGCGGCGTATTTGTACTTTTTGCCCTGGTTATTATAATAACTTTTATTGATTATTATTTAAGGTAGAAATTATGTTTACAGGAGCATCAAATCTGGCGGAAGGTGTTGATAAGGCGTTTACATTTATATTTTCAATTGCCTTTATTTTTATTGTTGGTATTACATCATTCATTATATGGATGGTCTTCCACTTCTCAAGGAAAAAAGGCAAAGAGCCACAACAGTTTACAGGCAGTGTTAAGCTTGAGATTCTCTGGACAACAATACCTCTAATAATTGTAATGATTATGTTCTATTACGGATGGTCAGGTTTTGCTCCTATGAGAAAACCTCCGGCCGATGCAATGGTTGTTCAGGCAATAGGCAGAATGTGGGAATGGGAATTTGTATATGATAATAACATCAAATCCTCTGATCTGGTTCTGCCAGTAAATAAACCTGTCAGAATAAATCTGAAATCGGAAGATGTAAATCACAGTTTGTTTATTCCTGCATTCAGGGTCAAGGAAGATGTTATACCCGGGTATGATACATACCTGTGGTTCATTCCTACAATTGTCGGAGAATATGAAATTCTATGTACAGAATACTGCGGACTACTTCATGCATCGATGCTGGCAAAAGCAAAAATAATGGAACAGGAGGATTATGACAACTGGTTTGCTGAATATAAAGAAGCATCCATAGTGCCTGAACCGGATGGATATCTTCTGCTGAGAAATACAGGATGTATTGCCTGTCATTCTTTAGACGGCTCGAAACTGGTAGGGCCTTCTTTCAAAGGTCTTTATGGAAGTGAAAGGTTGGTGACTTCAGGAGGCAGCCAGAAAAATGTTACAGCTGATGATAATTATATTATAAACTCAATATATGAACCTGACTCAGAGATAGTATCAGGTTATAGTATCGGATTAATGAAATCTTATAAGGATCTAGTCAAAGAAGAAGATTTAAAAATCATAATAGATTATCTTAAAACACTTGCCACAGAAAAATAATGGTGTGAAAATTTTTTTTGTTTACATTGATCTTATCAAGTACAAATTATCTGTTGCAGTAGTTCTTTCTTCTGTTACCGGTTATCTCATATACAGTAATAATTCAGATATCAGATTATTCTGGCTTGCCGGCGGGGTGTTTTTTCTTGCAGCGGGTGCTGCTGTTCTAAATCAATATTCAGAAAGAAGGACCGATATTTTAATGGACAGAACAAAGGGAAGACCTATTCCATCAGGAGATATTTCCGAAAAGAATGCTCTTTTTTCAGCACTTTTTCTTATATGTGCCGGGGGTTTCTTACTCATACAAAATGGATTACTTCCTTTCACTCTGGGAATAGTGAATGTAATACTATATAACCTTGTATACACAAGACTTAAGAGGATTACTGTGCTGTCTATATTACCAGGAGGACTTGTGGGTGCAATACCTCCGATGATAGGATATTCCTCAGCAGGAGGTTCTCTTTCTGATCTGGATATTATAGCTTTTTCATTATTTATGTTCCTGTGGCAGGTACCTCATTTCTGGCTGATCATTGCAAAATACGGTAAGGAATACAAAAATGCCGGACTTGCAACAATTTCAAGCTATCTCAACAACTTTCAGATACGAAAACTTGTGTTTGCATGGGTCGTGATTTCCAGTCTTCTGCTCCTGTTGTTTTTTTCATTCACAGATGTATTTGGCAGACATTTTCTAATTCTTTTTTCAATCTTAAATATTGGGTTCATTTTGCTCTTCTACAGGAACTTGTTTGGCAGCAAAGAGCCCGGTGAGGTTAAAGGTGCCATGATCCTGATAAATTCATACGGAATTTTAATTATGATATTACTGATAATATCTTCAGTAGTTCGCATCCTTTGATATTCTGATTTTTACAAGACTAAGATTCATAATTTTTTTATACATTTATTTAATTCATTCTTATATCTTTGTAATATATTGAGATAACAAAAAGACGCATCTGGCGTTTTACAGATATATCTAAAAAGTAAGATCATGAAAAAAGTACTATCTCTGACGCTTATTATCATACTATTTTCAGGAAGTTTCAGTGGTTGTAAAAAAGACAAGGGAGATCCTCCCGGCCTTCCTCCTGCCGAATCGATGCTGATTGATTTCAGTAATTTTATTTACAGCGCAAAATCAGGTGACCTTGTTTTTGAAAACAAGGGTACTGAAGATCTTAACTGGGGAACAGCCTGTCTTATTGTTGGTACATGGCGTACTATTATAGCTGTTACCCTGGCAATACCGGTTGCTTCTTTCAAAGTTGCTGTTGATCAGGATCCTGTTTACCTGTCGGACAAAAAATGGCAATGGAGCTACAACGTAAGTGCTGCCGGAGTTACTTACAAAGCGAGGCTTACCGGAGCAATATCAGGGGATGAAGTACAATGGGAGATGTATATTGCAAGAGAAGGAGCAGATGCATACCCCGAATTTAAATGGTTTGATGGCACCTCCAAATTAGACGGAACGGGCGGCAAGTGGACACTTAATGAAAGCAATACTGTTCAGAATCCTATTCTCCAGATAGACTGGACAAAATCCGGAACTGAAATAGGTACAATTAAATATACCTACCTCAAAAGTGGTAACAGTAATGGTGCATCTATAGAGTACGGATTAACAAACAATGCATATAATGCCTATTTTACTGTTCATTATTACAACACTACCCTGGTTAAGTTTTCCGATGTTAATATTGAATGGAACACTTCCACAAAAGAAGGAAGAATTAAAAGTTCAGATTATCTTCTGGGAACCTGGTATTGCTGGAACGCACAAAAGGTCAATGTAGATTGCCTTTAGAATATTTGAGATCCCGGCCAGACCGGGATTTTTCTTAACTGTATGCTAATCTTTGGAGCTGATCTGATTCATAGATTTTTTTACCGGTTTCAGACCGTATAATTGCAATAAGGGCTTTTGCCACAACTTTTCCTTCAATTGCTCTGTACTTCCTCAGGTTTCCAAAAAAAAGGCAACTGAAAGCCTTCATAAATACTTTGCCTGCCGATTCACCGAATCTCGTTTCATCTCTTTTGCCCAGGAGAATAGAAGGCCTTGCAATAGCTATTGTTTCAAAATTTATGTTCATAATATCTTGTTCCATTTCTCCCTTTATCCTAAGATAATAGTTGGAAGAATCAGTATCAGCACCAATCGATGAAACAACTGCCAGCCTCCTGGCTCCGTTATTATACGCGTACTTAGCAAGAAGTACCGGAAGGTCCCTGTCAATTTCTTCCATCTTCTTTACCGACCCGGCTTTCCTGATTGTAGTACCGAGACAAATAAAAATATCGTCTCCTTTAATTTGTTCTGAGAAACTCTCCGGATTTAAGAAATCAACAACAAGGTTATTAACTTTCAACAAATTAGCGTGCTCCGGCTTCCTCCTTGTAAATGAATTTATGTTTTCATACAGACCAGAATTAGCCAGTTCTTCTGTCAGCGCTTTTCCGACAAGACCTGTTCCTCCAAAAATTATTGCCGTCCTGCCTGTCATGATTATTTGATTTAGTTCATGTTAAATTAACAAAAAAATTAGTGTACTTGTTTCATTTCTTCAATTTCAGGTTAAGTACTCATTGCTTTTTTTATTATTTTTCGCCCCTGAATTAAAAGAGATGTGATGTCACACCGAAAGAAAGCAGTGTTGCTAATATTCCTGATTCTTATTGCAGACCAGATCCTAAAAATCTGGATAAAGACACACATGGTTATTGGAGAAGAGATAAAACTATTCGGCAACTGGGGGCTTATTCATTTTATTGAAAACAACGGGATGGCTTTTGGAATGGAGATGGGAGGAAAACCCGGAAAGCTTATTTTAAGCGTCTTCCGTATTATTGCTATCTTCGGAATAGGATGGTTCCTTAATTCAATAATTGAGAAAAAGGCCAATACAGCATTAATACTTGCAGTAAGTGCTATCATGGCGGGAGCAATTGGCAATATTATCGACAGTGCTTTTTATGGAATGATATTCAGTGAAAGCTTTATTCAGCCAGCTATATTATTCCCTCCCGGGGGAGGATATTCATCGTTTCTGCATGGGAGAGTTGTGGATATGTTCTATTTCCCCATAATTGACACAAAATGGCCTGACTGGTCTCCCATAAATGCAGGTGAATCACTGGTATTTTTCAGGCCGGTTTTCAATATTGCCGATTCGGCAATTACATGCGGGGTAATTTCTATTCTCCTGTTTCAGAAGAGAATGTTCAGGGGGCTTTCCTGATTAAATATTAAGGTAAGATTATTTTTCACAGCAACTGCTTACACAGCTCAATACTGTTTTCAGGTTTTCATGCTTCAGGTAATACCAGGTATTTTTACCTTCTCGTTTTGAACAAAGTACACCCCGGTCTTTAAGAATTCCAAGGTGATGAGATGTCGTGGATTGTTCAAGACCCAGATGATTATGTATTTCTGTAACGGTTTTTCTATTGCCATCCTCAAGACACCCAACAATGGAAATCCTGATAGGATGAGCAATTGCTTTCAGCATGTTTGCAGCCTTTTCAAGATTTTCAGGTGTCAGATCCTTAAATTCCATATCATAATAATTTGTCCTGCAAATATATGCAAATATGTTAATATGTAAAAAGCATATAGTTAATGACCAAAATTTTTGATTCCGTTTCTGTTGAAAGTGCAATTAAGCCATTTATTATCAATCTCAGCTCCTTTTTTCCTGTAGAAAGAAATGGCATCTGAATTCCAGTCAAGTACCTGCCATCTGACTCTTTTACAATTCTCCTCACTGGCTACCTCAAAAATCTTATTCAGCAATGAGCTTCCTATCCTGAATCTTCTGAATTGTTCCTTTACATAGATATCTTCAAGATACAGAGACTTTCCAACCCAGGTAAAATACGCAAAGAAGTATATTGCCATTCCAACAATTTCGTTGTTTTCAGTCTCAGCCACAAAACACCTGAAATATTCCTGCTCTTCCTTCATAAGAGCAACCGAATTTGTAACCTTATCAGGCTCTTTTTCATATTCAGCAAGTTCTCTTATAAGAGACAAAACCGCAGGTAAATCCTTTTCTTCAGCTTTTCTGACAGTAATATTCATATATTGATTTAAAGTTATTTTGCTGCCGCTGTTTTCAACCTTTCAATATCAGATATCATCCTCAATTATAGGTCCTTTGAGTGTCTTCTTAAGTATAATATATCCTGTAATCCCTGCTGTTACTGATGCTAAAATAATTGCTATCTTCGATGCGCCGATGATTGCCGGATCTTTGAAAGCAAGGATCGTAATAAAAATAGACATTGTAAAGCCAATACCACCTAAAAAACCAGCTCCAATAATATTCGACCATTTCAAATCATCAGGCAGTGAACAGAGGCCCAGAACTGACCCGATAAAGGAAAGCATTATAATACCGACGGGTTTACCAATAATTAGTCCTGTCATAATTCCGATGCTGTTAGACTGACCCAGCCCGTTGATCCAGTTATCGCCTATTGTAATACTGGTATTAGCAAGTGCAAATAACGGTAAAAGTATAAAAGCTACTGGTTTATGAAGGAGATGCTGAAGTACTAAAGAAGGTGATTTTTCCTCTATTCTGCTGTAAGGAATAGCAAATGCCAGCAGAACACCTGTTATTGTGGCATGTACGCCGGAATGCAGCATAAAGTACCACATTAAAATGCCTCCAATAATGTAAGGTATCAGACTATATACTTTCAGTCTGTTCAGAATAATAAGGATTCCAAAAACAGCTAATGCTAAAAATAGATTTATTAATGAGAGAGAAGCAGTATAAAACACGGCTATAATGATTATTGCTCCAAGATCGTCTATTATTGCCAGTGCAGTTAAAAAAATCTTCAGTGAACCCGGAACTCGATTCCCTAAGAGAGATAAAATCCCGATAGCAAATGCTATGTCCGTGGCCATTGGAATACCTGCTCCCGATTTATCTTCTGATCCTGAATTAATCAATAGATATAATAATGCCGGAACTAACATGCCTCCTATTGCAGCAAAAATAGGAAAAGAGGCATTTTTAATGTCGGACAATTCCCCCTGATAAAATTCTCTTTCCAGCTCCAGCCCGACAAGCAGAAAAAAAATAGTCATAAATCCTTCGTCTACCCATTGCACAATACTATGGCCTGCAATGTAGGTGTCCCAAAAGTTATCATAACCCTCTTTCCAAACTGAATTTGCAAATATAAGTGAGACGAGTGTCATGATTACCAAAAGCATTCCCCCTGCCTTCTCACTTCCAAAAAACTCCTTAAATAGTTTCGTTAATCTCATTATTTAAAAATGATTTCTGAGATATGATGATAAAAAGTAACCGGCCACGGTAAATTATCTTTACCAGGCAATTATGAATGTATAATCTTCTGATTCCACATTATTATCTCTCCATGTTCTGACGTGCTCAAGAAAATTCTTCTGGTAAATCCATGCTGCCTGATCAGAGAACGGATTCCTCGGATAATTTACTACGCCCATGGGTGAAAATTTAAGCAATTTCCCGGAAGAGAGTTTAACCTTTATACTGTCAAAAACCCTGTTAATCAGAATCTGAGGATCCATATCAAGAGTATCTGTTGAAAAAAGTTCTGTACCCAGCTTTGTATCAGGGATAAAAGTTGTGTCTTTATACTTTTGGTGCATGTCAGAATATGAATACATTCCAAATCTGACATACTTGCTTTTAGGATAGAGCGTAACTTTCATGCTGCTGTCTGTATCATTTTTAATAAGTATACGCATCTGATATACAGTTATACCTTTATCACATGAAGTAAGCAGGAATAATACCAGAATGAAAATAAGCACCTGTTTCATAACCACTTAAGATTTACAATTCAACAAATAATCGCTTAATTTGTTTGATTTTTATTGAATAAATCAACTTCTGTATTATGCTTCCTTAAATATAAATCTCGCCTTTCAAATATAATCTGCATTGCCCTCTTATCTCAACTCGGTCATCATAAACGCTGCATTTAAGATCTCCTTTTCTGTCTGACAGCTGAACGGCTGTCATATCATTTTTCCCAAGTAGTTTCGACCAGTATGGTGTTAGTGTTGTATGTGCTGAACCAGTTACCGGATCTTCATCAACTCCTGACTGTGGTCCAAAGAATCTCGAAACAAAGTCAACATTATTTCCACGGGCTGTTACGATAACACCACGGCAGTCAAGTTTTGAAATCCTTGAAAGATCGGGGATCAGTCTTTCTATATCTTCCTCATTTTCAAATACCAGCATATAATCTGTTCTTCCCCTGAATGCATATTTTGGCCTGATATTAAAACACTCCGTAATAGCTGAAGTCAGTTCTGCAGGTTCAACAAAATCGGCCGGAAAATTAAGTGTAAGAAAATCATCATTTTTAGATACCACCAGCTTTCCTGACAAATGAGATTTGAATATTATTTTTTCACCTTCATAGTTTTCAAGGTTAAATAGTACAAAAGCTGAGGCAAGGGTTGCATGGCCACAAAGGTCAACTTCAACGGTTGGTGTAAACCACCTTATATTAAAATGGCTTCCTTCCCTGACATAAAAGGCTGTTTCAGAAAGATTGTTCTCCAGGGCAATTTTTTGCATCTTTTCATCACTGAGCCATGATTTCAGCGGACATACCGCTGCAGGATTACCCCGGAAAAGTTTATCTGTAAAAGCATCCACCTGATAAATCTTCTGAGTCATATTGAGATAATTAATGAATATGTGATAGATCTGTAACTAATTTACAGGACCCGAAATATTATTCCACAGGAATATTATAGGCTCCACTGGTTAATACTTTCCTGTCATCCGGGGGATTTAGAATTTCGACATAACCATTTACACTTCGACCAGCTTCAATAATTCTTTGGCTGAAATAATAAGTATCACCCTCTTTTTGTTCAAATAAAAATATATAATTATTGCCTCCGGATCTTACTATTGCTTCTTCTGGTATAGCAACAACAGTATCTGTTTTTGTAACAATGCGAGCCTCAATATACGCATTGCTTACAAAGTTTGCCTTCCCGAGATCCTCAATTTCAGCCAGGCATAAAATTGTTTTTGTTTCAGTGTCAATATTTCTTCCTATTGAACTCAACGTCGCTGTATAATCCAAAGAATTTCCCAGTAACCTGAATAAAACTGCTTGTTCCAGTTTAAGTCTTGCCAGGTCTTTCTCAAAGACTGCTATTCTGAGATATAGCATTGATGCATCAAATACCTCAGCGATAATTGTCTGTGGATCCGCATACTGCCCGATTTTGACATTGATTAGCGATATATAGCCATTGATAGGTGATTTTATTGTAAATGACTCACTGAAAGTTCCCTTTTCTACCTGTGCGGGATCCAGTCCAAGCAACTGAATTTTCATCTTTAGGGCTGAATATTCAGCCTGAGCTGATTTAAATTCACTTTCGGCAAAGATCAGATCCTTCTCTGATCCAACATTTTCAGCGTACAGTGATCTTAACCTTTCATAGTCAGATCTGACTCTGACCAGCAGGCTTGATGTTTCTGCCAGGTCTTTTTGTAATTCAATAAGCTCATTACCTGTAATTTCAAGTATTGCCTGACCGGAAGTTACCTTTTGACCGGGAGAGCAAAATATTCGTTTTACCAGTCCCGACACTGTAGTACTTATAGTTGCAGTTCCTCCGGGTTTAGTAATGATATTTCCGTGACAGTGAACTGTCTCATCAAAAACCTTCATTTCCAGTTCTCCTATTGACATTTGTCCTGCAACATACTGCTTTTGTGAAATTGGTATTAGACGCTCATCTGATTCAGTTTTCTGTTCATCTGCATTGCCTTTACAGGCAACCAGGACAACCGCCATTAATATTGAAAAAAAAGAATATAGTTTCATTGTGTAAGAATTAATTAACCAAATATATTTGTTCAAGCAGTATTGTATTGTATTTTAACACATTATCGAGATAATCAAGTTTTAATCTGACAGCACTTTCATAACTTGTTGTAAATTTGAAGATATCAATTTCACCCAGCTGAAAACTTCTTACAGATGCTCTAAGAATTTCATCATGTAACTGTTTCCCGGAATTATTATAAAGATCTATTGCTTCTCTGTATTTCAGCTCTTCCCGCTTATATGCTGAAACTTTATTCCTGAGCATGATTATCTCATTTTCAGCAATTAACTGTTGCGCGTCAAAAGAAATTCTGGAAGATTCTATCTTCGATTTCTGGCTGCCAAAAAAGAGGGGAACCGCAAGTCCTACCTGGAATCCGTGGTAATACCTTGAATTTTCATAGTTATTCGTTCCTGTAAAGTAATTCAATGATATATCGGGGAGGAGTTTGTTTTGCTCTACCTTTAAGATTGCCTTGTTATAGTTATTCTGAAGCGTCAACATCCTGAATACAGGATTTGTCTCAATATTGGTTTCAGACGGTTCGAGGATTTCCGTATCCGGAAGTACACTAAAATCTGTTGAGTCATTCATCAGTGCTTTAAGCCTTTCCATCGAGTTATCAATGCTGTACTGAATGCTTTTCAGATCTAGCTGAGCCTGGCGTTTCCTGGCAATAATATTTAGTAATTCAAGTTCACTGATTCCTCCTTTCTGATATCGGGTTTCTGCACTTCTGAGAAGCGCAGTGTATAGACTGTCAATACTGATGAAAATCTCTTTGCGATTTAAAAAGTTCTGGAGTTCAAAGTAACAAAGCGATAACTCCTTTTTAAGTTTGTTTTTCTGAATTTCCAGTGCCGTTTCCGATTTTGAAATATCTATTTTCCTTGCGTTTAATTCAGCACTGTACAAAGTCGGAAAACTGAAATCCTGTTCTATACCCCAAACATTTATCGGATATCCGTTTTCAGCAATATTGTTTTGATCAGTGCCATATGAAATTATTGTTTTATCTATTCCGAAAGCGGTTGATTTAAGTATTCTGCTTTCTTCAACTTTCAGGTTATAGGCATTAATTTCCCTGTTATTAATAACCGCGATGTTAATGATCTCATTTAATGAAATTGTTTTATCCTGTGCAAGTGCTGAAAGAGGCAATAAAAGTAAGATGAGTATTGGTATTATCTCTTTGTACCTTATAATTCTCAATGGAAATAGTTTAATCGATTTTACATTGTTGAATATCTCAAACAGAAGAGGCAAGGCTATCATCGTAAGCATTGTAGAAGTTACCAGTCCACCTATTACAACTGTTGCAAGAGGACGCTGTACCTCTGCACCGGCACCTGTTGAAATTGCCATAGGCAGGAAACCCATTGCAGCAGCACCGGCTGTCAGCATTACTGGGCGAAGACGATTTTTGGTCCCGGTAAGAATCAGTTCCCTCATGTTTGTTATACCGGAATGTTGAAGTTCTTTCAGGTGCTCTATAAGAACAATACCATTAAGTACAGCTATTCCAAAAAGTGCAATAAATCCGACTCCTGCAGATACACTGAAGGGCATACCCCTTATCCATAACAGGATAACTCCACCAACTGTTGCAAGGGGGATTGCAGTAAATATAAGGGCCGCATCCCTGATAGATCCGAAAGCAAAATGAAGGAAAATAAAAATCAGCAGCAGTGCAATAGGTACGACAATCATCAGACGTCGCGTTGCATTTTGCAGGTTCTCAAACTGCCCGCCATACTCAATATAATTACCCGGCTGAAGGGTAATATTTTTGCCTATGACTGATTGTATATCCTGTACAACAGACTGCAAATCACGATTCCTGACATTTACGCTAACAACTACTCTCCGGTGTGTATTCTCCCTTGATATCTTAGCTGGTCCTTCAGCATACTGGATGTTTGCAAGTTCTTCAAGCGGAATCTGCAATCCGTTATTCAGCGGGACGAAGAGTTGTTTAATATCACTTATATCTGTTCTGTTTTCCTTTTGAAACCTTACTACCATATCAAATCTTTTCTCCCCTTCAAACACAGCGCTTGCTATTTCGCCTCCAAATGCGGTTGAGAGGTACTTATTAAGGAGTTCAATATCGAGTCCGTAATAAGCTATTTTTTCCCTGTTGTATTCTATCTTCACCTGGGGCAGGCCAGCTGTCTTTTCAACGATTACATCTCCAGCTCCCGGAATCTCAGTGACCAGGTTCCTGATTTCACCCGCCTTTTTTGTAATATAATCAAGATCCTCGCCAAATATTTTAATCGCGATATCTGACCTTACTCCTGTTATAAGTTCATTAAACCTCATCTCTATTGGCTGAGTAAATTCATAATCGATCCCGGGCAAAACCGATAATGCTGACTTGAACTTTTCTGCAAGTTCTTCTTTGCTTGAAGCATTAACCCATTCATCTTTTGGTTTAAGCCGGATTATCATATCTATCTCCTCCATTGACATCGGATCTGTTGGTACTTCGGCAGCTCCTATACGGCTAACAACCTGGTCAACTTCAGAGAATTCTGATATGAGAATATTTTCCATTTTGGTAGTCATTTCGATAGTCCTGGTAAGAGATGTTCCTGTTTTAAGTACCGGCTGAATCACAAAGTCTCCTTCGTCTAGTGTCGGAACAAATTCACCGCCAATTTTCGAAAAAATTATAACAGTCACTAAGAGCGAAATAAGGGAGGCTCCCAGTACTGCACGTTTATGAGCACAACACCATTTTATAACAGGATTGTATGTTTTGTAGGCAATACCCATAATCCATTCTGAAACATTGAATTTTCCCTTTTTTTCAGGACGCAAAAAAAGTGAAGCAGCCACAGGAAGCCATGTTAAACCGAATATCATAGCACCAATAATAGCGAAAGAGAATGCAATAGCCATTGGTCTGAACATTTTGCCCTCTACTCCGCTTAAAGACAAGATTGGAATAAAAACTATCAGAATAATAATTTGTCCGAAAATAGCGGAATTCATCATTTTTGAGGATCCTTCAAATGATATCTTGTCCATAAGCGACTGTTTCTCGTCACCAGTAACGCCATTTAAGTCACTCTTCTGAATAGTAATTGCAAGAGCAATATATTCAACTATTATAACTGCTCCGTCAATGATAATTCCGAAGTCGAGGGCTCCAAGACTCATAAGGTTGGCATCGATGCCAAATATATACATCATCGAAATTGTGAATAACAAAGCCAGCGGAATCATTGATGCAATAACAAGTGCCGATCTTATATTTCCCAGGATCAGTATTACAGTGATTAAAACAATTATTGCTCCCAGTATGAGATTCTCTACAACGGTTAACGAAGTTTTTGAGATTAATTCACCTCTTTCAAGTACAGGATTAATGAATACACCTTCGGGAAGATTATTCTGAATCTCTTCCACTCTTTTTTTAACCTCGCTGATTACCTCCTTGGAATTGGCATTTTTCAGCATCATAATCTGGCCCAGAACTGTTTCACCCTTTCCATTTGCTGTAATAGCACCAAAGCGGTTGGCATATCCAAACTGAACCTTTGCTATATCGTTAATTAAAATCGGAAATCCATTATTATAAGAGACCACGATATTTTCTATATCGTCAAGTGTCTTTACCTGTCCGTCACCTCTGATAAAAAAGCTCTGATTTGTCTTCTCTATATAAGCTCCGCCAGAAATGCTGTTATTAGAAGAAATTGCATTATATACATCCAGTAAAGTTACATTAACTGCTTTTAAGAGAGCCGGATCAATTGCAATTTCATATTGCTTCAGATAGCCACCCCAGCTGTTGATTTCAACAACTCCGTTAATTCCTGATAATCTTCTTCTTACAACCCAGTCCTGAATTGTCCTGAGGTCCATGGCTGTGTATTTGTCCTCATAGCCGGGTTTCACATCAAGGGTATACTGGTAGATTTCGCCCAGACCGGTAGTAATAGGCCCCATTTCAGGAGTTCCAAATCCTTCCGGGATTTTCGATGAAGCACTTTTTAATTTTTCAGCAATCAGTTGTCTGGGAAGATAAGTACCTATCCTGTCATTAAAAACGACTGTTACAAGTGAAATACCGAATTTGGATATCGATCGAATTTCTGTTACACCAGGAAGATTAGCCATTTCCATTTCAACTGGTGCTGTAATGAACTGCTCAATTTCCTGGGTAGAAAGATTTCCGGAGGTCGTTATTACCTGAACCTGATTATTTGTAATATCAGGTACCGCACCTACCGGTATTTTTAATACCGCATACAATCCAAATGACACAACCGTTATTGTAAAGAGTATTACAATTAATTTGTTTTTAAGACTGAAATCCAATATCTTGTTTAACATATTGTTTAATTTTCTGTACTAATTTACATATTTGCCATAACCTTTGCTGCTTTCGTTCCGGAAATCTAAAATAAATCCTAATAATCCTGGCAGGATATTTAAAGATGCTGTTTATCAATTATCTTATGAATAATAATTTTAAGTAAGTTTGGGGTAATATATTCATATGTCGGTACTGGATAAAATAAAAAAACCTGTTGAAAAGGAGATGGCTGAATTTGAAGCCTATTTCAGCAGGACTATGAGAAGTGACATTCCTCTTCTGAATATTATTTTAAATTATATTTTACGTCGTAAGGGCAAGCAGATGAGGCCTTTGCTGGTGTTTCTGACAGCAAAACTCAATGGTAACATATCAGAGTCTACATATCTGGCTGCTACTTTTATCGAGCTGTTGCATACTGCATCCCTTGTTCACGATGATGTTGTTGATGATGCCAATGAAAGAAGAGGTGCATTATCAATAAATGCTCTCTGGAATTCGAAAATCGCTGTTCTGGTTGGTGATTATCTGCTCTCAAAAGGAATGCTCATCAGTGTCGAAAAGAGCCGGTTTGATATGCTTGAGATTGTTTCTGAGGCAGTAAAGTCAATGAGTGAAGGAGAATTACTGCAGCTTCAGAAATCAAGGAAGCTGAATATTACTGAAGAGGATTATTTCAGGATTATTTTGAGTAAAACAGCTGCATTAATTGCTGCATGTACTGCATGCGGCGCCAGATCAGTTTCTGAGAATACTGATATAATCCAGGTAATGAAGGATTTTGGAGAAAATATCGGAATTGCATTCCAGATAAAAGATGACCTTCTGGATTATGAAAGCAAAGGACTTACAGGAAAGGCTCCCGGTAATGACATTAAAGAAAAAAAGATAACACTGCCGCTCATCTATGCTCTTGAACATTCATCATATTCAAAAAAAAGTCATATCCTGGGCATAGTGAGGAACAGGAAGAAATCCAAATCAGATATTGATGAGGTGATAAATTTTGTTTCTGAGTACGGAGGAATGGAATATGCTGAGATTAAAATGAACCAGTATCGGGACAAAGCCCTTGCAATACTGGATTCATATCCTGATTCAGATGTTAAAGAATCGCTTCGGGAATTTATTCAATACACAACTCTGAGGAAGAAATAAATTGCCTGTTCAGTTTACTTTAATATGCTGCATTCCGGACTCTATTCTGCTGCTTCAAGTTTTATTTTAGCTACCTTTTCGAGGTCTGTCTCATAGTGCCTGGCACCCTGCCAGAAAAGGAATGCACCAAGAACCAGCACAAACGGAAGAAAAGACAAAGCTGTCTGGATATTAGTCAGATCATATATTTTCCCCATTACTACAGGTGCAGTAGTAGCCCCGAGAAGATTCTGAATTACAACAGCTATTGCATATGATGTTGCACGCAAACCAGGATGTATAACATCCTGTGTTACAGCAGCTGCCCCGGAAATAAAACTAATAACGCTTACTCCGAATAAAAGAAGCATAATATACTGATACTTTCCTTCAAGTAAGAAAAGAGCTATGAATAAGGTCAGTCCGGAAAATAGTGTTGATAAAGATGGAAATATAAGTCGTGCCCTGACATTGGTTTTTCTCCACAAATCGGTCAGATATCCTCCAAGCGGAGCTCCTATAAGTGCCAGCGCCATAACTGAGCTGGCCATCTTTCCGGCTGATTCCTGAGGAACTCCTCTGACGTTTTCAAAATAAGTGGGAAGCCATGTTAACATGGAAGTTGTCACAAAAACAACGGCAGCCATGCCAAAATAGGTAAAAAGTACTGATGGTTTTTTAATAAACTCCCTGAACATATCCTTCTTTTCCATTTTTATCCTGTTGCTGCTTTTATCAATAAATGACAGATCAACAGTTTTATAATCCTTGACAAAAAAGAAGAGAATTGCAATAATCAGACCTGGCAGGGCAACTATTCCGAAAGCATGTTTCCATCCCAGTTTTGCAGCAATAATTCCACCCAGCAAAACACCTATAGCTGATCCGAGAGGAATTGAAGCATTCCATATTCCCATCATCTTTGCTCTTTTGTCAATAGGATATAGCCCTGATATCATTGCACTTCCTCCCGGAGCGTATCCTGCTTCACCAACACCTATTAATAACCTTGCCAGGAATAACTGGACAAAATTTCCAGTAAGTGCACAGAGTGCGGTAGCAAGACTCCAAAGTACAGCCATGACTCCAATAGTTTTGGTGCGGCTCCACCTGTCGACCAGGATTGATATAGGAAAGGTGAAAACAACAATGGCAAAGAATACCGCAGATACAAGTGCTCCACTCTGGGTATGAGTTATACCCCAGTCTCTTTCGATAGAGCTAAACATTGAAGTAACCACCATCCTGTCGATATAATCAAACATATAAAGCAGGAACAGTAAAACGAAAACATAGTTAGAGTAACCTTTTGAAAACAGATATCCTGTGCGGTCGTCAGGCTTTTTCATAATTTCAAGTGTTTATTAAACTTACATCCAAGTAAGTAAAAATATGTATCAATTGTTATTTTTGTACTACATTTAAGTCTTTATACTTATTCGCCGGCTCAAATCACGTTTATATTATTAATCATCAAATTATTACTTGAAATGGCATCATTAAAACAAATTGAAGAATTCATGGGGGCAACACCAATTGCCCTGGCAGGAGTGTCAAGAAATCCCAAAAAATTTGGTCAGGCTGCATTCAGGGAGCTCAGGGATAAAGGACTGGAAGTTATTCCTGTCAATCCGTATGCAGAAGAGATATATGGCGTAAAAGCCTATAAGGATATTCTGTCTTTGCCTACAGAAGTCAAAGGCGTAATTATTATGACCCGTAAAGAGCAAACCGCAGATGTCGTCAGAGATGCAAAGTCAAGAGGGATTAAAAATATCTGGATACAACAAATGGCAGACAGTAAGGAGGCGCTTGCCGAACTCAAAGGAAGCGATTTAAACTACATTACCGGCGAATGTGTCCTTATGCATTATAAACCAAATGGAATACATAATTTTCATAAAGCAATAAGAAAGTTATTCAGAGTTTTCCCCAAATAGCTATTTTTAAAAATTATTTTTTCTTACTTGTTAATTGTGCAGGATTCAGATTTTATGTATAAGCTGGATTTTAAAGTCAGGGACTATGAATGTGATATTCAGGGTGTTGTAAATAACGCAAATTATCAGCATTATCTTGAACATGCCAGGCATGAATTTCTGATATC
>CAYLYN010000023.1:0-33766 GCA_964387565.1 uncultured Rikenellaceae bacterium
GGAGTGCATACTGGGTTCCTGATTCTACTTTCGATACAATGGTCAATGGCATCATGAAACAACTGAGCCGGGCAGGATTCAAAATTGTTATAGCTCATGGACATGGACCTTCTACAAACTATATCGGAGCCAATTCCGGGCTTTTTAAGGAAAGGTATGGCCTTATTGTTATGAATTGCTGGGGAAATGATCAGGATGACCTTTGTCTGATGTGCGATCATGCAGCTGCCAATGAAACCTCCATAATGATGTATTTGCATCCTGAACTTGTACATATGGAAAAGCTGCCGGCTGATACTGCTGTCTGGCCAAAAGGAATGCTAGGTAAAGACCCTCGTATTTTTGCCAGCAGAGAACACGGCAAAGACATTATTGATTTTGAAGTGCGAAAGATGAAAGCCCTGATCTCCGAAAATTTAAACCGAAAGGATTAATCTGGTTTGTAATTACATAAGATTCACAAGGTAACCGCTGGAATATTATTAACAGTAATGAAAAGATCTCTGACCTTTTTTCTTTTTATAATAATCTCTTTAAAAGCCTATAATCAGGTTATTGAGGGAAAGGTTCTCAATAATACAGACAAAAAACCTGTGGAGGGAGCATCAGTTTTTTTCAGCGGAACATTCACAGGTGCCTACACTGACCGGGAGGGACATTTCAAATTAGATGTCTCAAAGAATAAAAATATGCCTCTCACAGTAAGCGCAATGGGATTCTATTCAGTTTCACTTACTCAGTTCACATCTGGAAAGCCGGTAATAGTATATATGGTTCCCCGAGTTTTTGAATTGAGCGAAGTTGTGGTAAGTGATAAGGATCTTTCAAGGGTCAGAAAAAGGAATTTAAGAATATTTAAAGACGAATTCCTTGGAACTACTTTTAATGCTGTCCAGTCCAGGATAACCAATGAAGATGATATCAAATTTGTTTATGATCTGAATAGTGATAACGTAATGGCATATTCTTCAATTCCTGTAATCGTTGAAAACAATGCCCTGGGATATAAAGTCACTTATTTTCTTGATGAGTTTGAGTATGACAGGAGGAATAGAGTAACATTCTTTGCAGGAAACATCCTGTTCAATGAGGATTTAACTCTTTCTGACGAACAAAAGCGAAATTTTGAAAAGAAAAGAGAGCTTGCTTACAACGGCTCCAGAATGCATTTTTTCAGGGCTTTATGGGCTGATAACCTGGAAGTATCGGGATTTAAGGTCAGAGACCGGTCAGGAACAATACTCAGCTACAGCGACCTGGTTACAGAGGCAGATTCGCTGCTTAAATACTTTCATTATGAAGGTGATCTCATTATTTATTATAAATCAACCGAACCTTCAGGAGAGATAAGTTTCAATGAAGATGAGGTTTACTTTGACAGGAACGGTTATTTCAATCCTCGCGGAATTCAGTGGAGTGGTCCGATATCAGATTTCAGGATAGCAGACTGGTTACCGTATGAATACGCAATGGATGAGAATTAAAATGATTCTGATAACTGAAAATAAATTACCCTGGAGTATTCAGTCAGGCAATCTTTATGAAATGTTTAATTTGAAATACCAATATGAATAGACATTCAATATTCCCGGTTTGCCTTGCCCTTGCATTGTCAGGTGCAGTTGTGGCCCAGAAATCACTGATAAGGGAGGTTCAGCGACCAATAAAAACCTACCCCTTCTCTGATCCTGATCCGGTACCAAGAACAGGAAGAGTATATCCATATTTCAGGTATGATGGTTTTACAACAAGTTCAGTCATGAAGAACTGGAAGATGGTTGAGCTTGAAAATGAATATATCAGGCTGGCAGTAATGCCCGATATGGGAGGCAAGGTTTGGGAAGCATATGAAAAATCGGAGAACTACCCATTTGTTTTTACAACAAAGGCAGTTAAATTCAGGGATATAGCTCTCAGGGGTACATGGACCACCGGTGGACTGGAATTTAATTTTGGCGATATCGGTCATGGTACAACGGTCTCAACTCCGGTAGACTATTTCATCCGGACAAATGATGATGGAAGTGTGAGTTGTTTTATAGGGGCCACCGACTGGTCTTCACGCACCACATGGAGAGTGGAAGTTAACCTTCAGCCCGATAAAGCCTATTTTTCCACCCGTGGCTGGTGGTATAACAACACACCTGTTGAGCAGGAATATTATCATTGGGTCAATGCAGGTTTCAAGGCTGACGGTGACCTTCAATTTATATTCCCCGGCACACATCATATCGGACATGGAGGTAAAGCAAATCCATGGCCTGTTGATTCAATGGGAAGAGATTTATCATTTTATCGTAATAATAATTTTGGTAGTTATAAATCATATCACATAATAGGTAAACCATCAAATTTCTATGGTGGTTACTGGCATTCAGACAACATGGGATTTGGCAGGTATGCTCCCTATTCTGAAAAGCTGGGGAAGAAAGTCTGGATCCTTGGTTTATCGCAGGAGGGTGAAAGATGGGAAAATCTCCTGGGTGACAATGACGGACTTAATGTGGAACTCCAGTCGGGCAGACTTTTCAACCAGGCATCTCGGGGAAGTGAGCTGACTCCATTCAAGCATGTCGGATTTGCTCCTTACTCTGCTGATACATGGACAGAAAAATGGTTCCCGGTAAAGCATACAAGGGGTATGACTCATGCATCACCAAAAGGGGCCATGAACCTTAGAAAAGAAGGAGAATGGCTGAAGATAGACTGGATGTCGCTTGAAAATTTTAATGACACTCTCTCCGTAACTGAGAATGGTCATAGCATTGTCAGGAAAAATCTGGTAATGAAGCCTATGCAGCTGTTCCGCGATTCAATATTATGGAATGGAGATACAGACAGGCTAATTGTGAAGATAGGGAGGGATGTTCTGAATGAGGAAACGGGTGAAGCCCTGAACCGTCCGGAGAAATCACCTGGAACCTTCGACTGGGAATCAGAATACGGCCTAATGATGATGGGCATCGACCTCAGCCAGCAGAAGAATTACAGGGAATCTGAGGAATATCTTAAGAAGGCCTTAATTAAGAACCCTAATCTGATTCCTGCCCTTACCCGCATGTCGCAGATCCGTTATCAGCAGGGATTATATGACGAAGCCAGGGAATTTGCAGGCAAAGCCCTTGCTGTAAATACTTATGATCCGGAAGCCAACTACTTCTGGGGTCTTTCAAGCGAAAAAACCGGTCATATTTATGATGCATTTGATGGTTTTTCAGTGGCTGCCCTGTCTCCTTCATTTAAACGCGCTGCAAACCTGAGGCTTGCATGGATGGCAATAGCAAGGAAGGACTGGCCTGAAGCAGGGAGACTGGCGGAAAAGTGCCTCGGGATTTATCCTCCTGATGAGTTTGGATGGAATCTTAAAGTACTCATAAGCCGCAAACAGGGTGATCTGACATCAGCACTTGAGATAATTAAAGAACAGCTTGAGAGGGATCCGCTCAATCATTTATCGCGTTTTGAGAAGTATATGTGCACAGGACTTGAGCAGGACCTGAAAGAGTTTACAAAGTATATTCACCAGGAGTTACCGCATGAGACTTATATTGAGATGGCACTTCAATACCACCATTGGAACCTCGATTATGAAGCGTTAAAACTCCTTGAACTGGCACCTGCCCATCCGGTAGTGCAGTTGATGCAATCTTATCTTTATGATTTGACAGGTGCGAGTGAGGCATCTGTGCAAAAACTTGAGATAGCATCAAAGGCCTCACCTGAACTTGTTTTTCCTTTCAGACCCGAAATGGCAGGAATGTTTTCATGGGCCGGTCAGAAGAATCCTGACTGGAAATGGAAGTATTATGAGGCCCTTATTTACTGGCAGTGCAACAGGGATGAAGAAGCCATGAAACTTTTCACTGCCTGTGGCGATGAGCCTGATTTTGTTCCTTTCTACCTGGCAAAGGCTGAATTATTCCGGGAACAGAAGGATGTTATCCTTTATTCACTTGAGAAAGCCTACAAGATTGATCCGCTTTACTGGAGGACAGCAATGCGACTCTCGAGATTTTATTCACAGAATGGTCAGCCTGAAAAAGCTCTTGCGGTGGCTGAAAATAATTACAGGTCGCATCCCGGCAGTTTCATTACAGGGCTGCAATATGCACAGATGCTTAAGCTGAACAGAAAATACTCCCAGGCATTGAATATCCTTTCCGGACTCGAAATGCTTCCGGCAGAAGGTGATGTAAATGCTCATACCCTGTTCAGGGAGACAAACATTCTGCTTGCAATTGACCAGATGAAAGCAGGAAAATATTCAAAAGCCATACAGTCTCTCAGTCAGGCTGAAACCTGGCCAGAAAATCTTTTTTCCGGCGAACCATATTTCGCTGACAACAGGGTAACACGTTTCATGTCAGCTTATTGCTACAGCAGGATGAAGAAGACAAAAGAGGCAGGAGAGGCTCTTAATTATATTAAAGCATACAGTAATCCTGATGGAAGAACCTATGCATCCGGAGACCTGTTAAGTAAACTTTTAAACTCAGGACCAGTCGATTATAAATCTGCTACAGAGTCAGTATTAAAGGAAATTAAGAGAGATCGCGACAGTGAGGTACTGGAGTCATTCAGATCAATACTTTGATCAGGATATGCCGAAGCGATCAAGCCTGTAAAACTTGACAGCATTATCCCAGTATATTTTCCTGAGAGCCTTCTCATCAATCCCTATTCCGTCAATCTTCCACTTACCCTGTATGGGTGTAGGGTGATCGAACTGTTTGTCGGTGCTCTGAAAATACCTCCAGTGGATCTTATAAAACTCACGGTGTTCATCGAGAGTAAAATTTTTACATGGTCCGGCCCCCTGAACATCGCATTCCGACCAGTAAGCGAGATCAGTTCCGAACATGATGCGATCCTGGTATTTTGTGAAGAAATCATGACCCTCAGATGATGGATGTTTTCCCAGCTCCCCGATTCTGGCAGCAGTATCAATCCAAAGGTTTGGCATCTCATCAAGCCATTTACCAACTTCCTTAATATTTTCAGAATAGCCGGCAACATGTACTGCAACAAACCGCATCCCCTGAAATTTCCTGTATACATTGTTTACTTGTTCGAAAAGTGCCTCCAGAGGAGGATATTTACTGCGGTCGGCAAATGACCATTCAGGATGAAGCTCAAGCTCTTCCCACCTTTCGTTTGATGGTTCCCAGGGTTTGAAGAATGCTACCGGATCGCCTGTATGAAAAGCAACAGGTATACCCAGCTTTCCTGCCCTCTCCCATATGGGAAACAAGCGCGGATCATCAATCGCAATCAGCTTACCCTCACGATCTCTCGCGGTAAGTCCAAGCTGCTTAAGGTTCTTCAGAGCAATAGCACCGGCATTGACAGCTTTCTCAAGCATGCCAGGAGCCTTAGTGAAGAATTCCGGATCACTCTCTGCAAGATCCCAGTCGTAAGTGTAGTGCAAGCCAATCCTGTTCCTGTGCGGACTGAATGCTTCCGCGAGTTCATAAAATGCCTTGTCGCCGGTATACAGATCTTCTCCTTTTCCGGATAAGGAGGCGATCACCACACCATACCTTATCATATTATCATCCATTACCTGTAAAGCTTTTCCAACCTTACCTGGTGTGATATGTATGTGAGCATCAACTACTCGTCCACCTGCCGGTTTTTCGTAGGATTTATGCCCTGAACCACTGCAAGCCGGCATGCCTGCAATTGAGATTGCTGCTGCACCAAGTCCTGCTTTTTCTATGAATTCTCTTCTCTTTATCATTTTACTTGAAACATATTTTTGCCAACTGCCAACTGTTTTGCCAGCCGTAGCCATTGCGAAGGTTGGCTAATTGTCTTAGTGATAATTATCAATGGTTTAGATGATCTATATCAATTTAATTAATATTTGAATTAATCAATTCTATTTATCCGGGCTCCTGAAATTACTGATTTTTCCGTAAACTTCTGGTCTTCTGTCTTTTATCCATACACCATCCCATACGCCAAGACCGGCATTACCGATCCAGTACCAGGGAGGATTGAAATTAAGATCGATTTTTGCAGTGAGAAGTGTACCCTGTTTTCCGCTTTCATCTAATATCTCTCCTTCAGGATTTACAATCAGGCTGTTTCCATCATATTTGCTGGTCACGAAATAAACACCATTGTCAATTGCCCGGCTTCGTGTGGTGACCTTCCATGCATCAGTTGTTCCGTGCAGGTCACCCCAGATAGGGCAGAAGAGGATTTCTGCACCGTTTATTGCCAGTATCCTTGAGATTTCCGGGAAAGCAATGTCCCAGCAGATAAGTATGCCTATTTTTCCGAAATCGGTTGTAAATACAGGGAAGTCAGTTCCCGGCACAGCCCCGAGTTCTGTCTCTGAGTCGGGAAGCTGGACCTTTTCGTATACGCCCTGCATCTTACCTTTACGGTCATATAATACAGCCACATTTTTCAAAGTATCCCCACTCCAGCTGTATAGCCCTGATACTATATACATGCCATATTCCCCGGCCTTTTTTGACATCATTGCCGAGGCACTGCCTCCGAGCGTATTTGCTTCCACCCTTGACATTCCAAGACCTGTATCGCATGTCGGCCAACCTTCAGGAAGACAAACAATATCACATCCGGCCTTACCTGCCTTATCCAGCATTTCGCTCATCATTGCGATATTTTTTTCTACTGTGGGTCCCGGGGGACGGAAATACATAGTTCCGACAACAATATTTCGTGGTGGCACATCATCGCATGGCTCCATTGAGATATCATCCCACCAGAGAATGCCGGTACTCCAGCGGAATACAAGTGAAATTTCAGCTGTCAGAGCTCCTTCAACTGCTTTTATCTTGTCTGAAGCCATTAACCATCCGTCGCTGTCATCTGTTATATGGTAGATATAGTTATAGCCGACCTGCTCTTCTCCTTTAAACCATTTTACCCTAATAAGTACACTTTTATCAATAGATGCAATATTTTGAGCCCTGAATCTTGCATTGAAAAGATATGTCTGGCCTCCTTGTATCTGAACTGTCTGTACGACTTTGCCATGAACATTCGGATTAATACTTTCCATCCGGAGGCTCTGTATGCCACCATATCTTACTTTGCCGTCAACTGAGATCAAAGGTAGCATTGTCTCAACCGGTCCTGTTATGGTCCACCCTTCAGGAGCATTTTTTGAGGCTTCAAAACCCGGATTCCGTAAAAGGTTATCAGCTCCCGATATTGACGATGCTGTTATGAATGCAACTAAGATAATTGAAAAACAATGTATTACATATCTTTTTTCCATACTTCATTTTTTATATACGAAAACTACTTATCAACCCCATCAGCGCTAATCAGCGTGATCCGAGGGAAATCAACTTTTTCTCCCGCAGATTTCACATGATCTGATCCTCCTGTTTTAGTACTTTAATACTATGTGATCCATTCATAAGTGCATCCTTGCTTAAAATGTATTGTTTCAATCTCAGGAAATTTATCCTGAATTATCTGATTAAGCGACCTCATTCCCATCTCCTCACTGGTACCATGATTTATTACGATAAGAGGGTGCCCTGTATCCTCGGCGTATACAGTCTGAATGTGTGTACGGATAACATCATCTATAGCAATGAATACATCCGGTTTGAGATCAGCATAATCCATTGGATCACAGATCCATCCAGTTCCAATACCTGCACTTTCAACCTCTCTGGCAGCATCACCATAGAAAGCAACACCGGGTTGTCCAAGTTCTTTAAGTCTGCCGGCAATATAACCTGCGAATGATGAGGCAGACTGCTTCCTGAATTTATACACGTTATAATATGTGCGGGAAGCAATTATATCGTTGTTGCTGAAACCAAGAAAATGACCCAATGCAAATGGAATACCTTTTTCCTGCAGAGCATCGAGAGTATCATGATTCCTGATGATTACAAGACCATTATCTTTTATCCATGATTTTTTCTTTTCAATCTGGCTCAGATACTGCGACCGTGTAAAGTCAGAGTTCCTCTCAAGGAATCGGGGAACTTCGGCCAGATCCCTGTGTGTGTAAAAAGTCGGTTCATGCACTACAAGCACATTCACCCCCGATGCCACTGCTTTTCTACAGGTTTCCCAGGTTGGCAGCCAGCAGGTTCCTATCTTCCGTACCCTGGTATCTGCATCACCAATTATTATTTTGTCAACTGTATCAGGTTTCAGTTTTACCATGGAAGTAAGGAATGACTGAAGCTGTGCTGCAGTTAGTTCAGTACCGCTGTTGGCTGGTCGGGCCAGAGCATCTGCCACTGATGCAGAAGCTGCATATGCGCCTGACAAAGCAGCCAGTTTTATAAATTCCTTTCGTATCATATTTTCGTTTTGTAACAGTTTATCTTGTAAATTTATAAATTTAAAAATCAAGGTGATGATACTTATGATAAGAATGCATATGAAGCTTTTTATTGCAGGGGTTGTTGAAATAGTTATTTTTAACCACAAAGTACACAGAGTCCCGATAGCTATCGGGATCACAAAGGGCACAAAGGTAAAACCTTGATTATTATTTCTTTGTGACCTCTGTGGTTAATGGATTTAGAATTTTTCAATATCCCCCTGGTAAGTGAGGAAAAGATCCTTTTGAATTTGCAGACTAATCGCTTACTCCATTAATTAATATTAATATAATGAAAAGAAGAAAATTTTTCCAGGTATCCTCTGCAGGCGTTGCGGGTATTGCTTTAGGATCCTCATGCAAATCATCCTCAGGTGATAGACTTTCTGCAGGTCAGGAAAACATATTGCCGTCTGAAGCACCTGATTACAGGAAAAATGTAAAAACAGAATTCACTTCGGTAAAGCCCAAATCACCAGGTGATAAGGTGATACTGGCCCTTATCGGAGCAGGCGGCTGGGGTACTAACCTGATTCTTGAAGCCGCTAATTCGGGTGAGAATATTCTTATTAAATATGTTTGTGATGTTGATGATACAAGGGGAGGACGTGCAATTGCCGAACTTGAAAAGATACAGGGATTCAGACCGTTATCTGTCAGGGATATGAGAAAGGTCCTGGATGACAAGGAGGTTGATGGTGTGTTTGTGGAGACTCCTGAACACTGGCATGCCCTTGCCACAATATGGGCCTGCCAGGCCGGGAAGGATGTATATGTTGAAAAGACTGTTTCACATTCGATCTTTGAAGGTCAGCAGATGATTAAGGCGGCAATGAAGTATGAGCGTATTGTTCAGTGCGGGATGCAAAACCGGAGTGCGGATTATGCCATTACTGCAAGGGATTATATAAAGAGTGGTGAACTCGGAGATATTGTATCTGTTCATGTCCGGGAATTGCTCGAAGGACCTGTCCCTTTGAATGAAAAGGAAAATACGGCTCCTCCTGATACCATAGACTGGAACATGTGGCTGGGTCCTGCACCTGAAGTCCCTTATAATGTCTCCAGAAACAAATCATGGGGGTATTACTGGGATTATTCAGGTGGTTATGTTACGTCAGGTGGTTCGATCCACCAGCTCGATATGGCCAGAATGGTACTTGGTTTTCCCGGTCTCCCGAAGTCAGCCTATTGTACCGGAGGCAGATATGCATTCAACGACAACCGGGAGGTGCCTGATTATCAAATGACAACATTCGATTATGGGAACTGGGTCATGACACTCGAAACAGGAGAATGTACACCATATATGCAAAAATCAGGTCCTGATGTCCGTTTCGGACCCATATACCCCAAATGGATGCAGAATGCAACACGTGTTGATATTCTGGGAACAAAAAGAATGATGTATCTGGGTCGCATGGGAGGGGGCTGGCAGGTATTTGACAGGGATGAAAAACTGGTTGCCCAGGATAAAGGGATCTTCCCGCTGAAAGCTCATATCCTTAATTATATCGATTGCATCAGGACCAGGAAGCAACCGAATGGCAGCATCGTTGAAGGTCATAACAGTGCAGTTCATATTCATCTGGCCAATCTTTCGTACAGAGCAGGAAAAAAACAGCTGTTGTTTTCGCCTGAATATGAAGCAATTATTAATAATAAGGAAGCGTTGGCACTCGATAATCTTGCATACCGCCCCGGATTTGAGATTACCAGGGAGGTATAAATCAGTTATGACCCGGAAGGTATCAGATGAATCTCTTTTTTTCAATTCATGCTGTTTTCCTTAAAGAAAGTAATATATGATTTCAGGTTTTCTAGATATCCTTCAAGATCTAGAAGCTGTTCATCATATATTAAAAAGGACATGTCAGGCCTGCGAAATGCAAAATGACGCGCCCTGTCCTGCTGCCAGAAAAAAGCTTTAGTTTCTGTCGATAAACCTTTGGGTAAACGAGTCTGCTCATAAACTGTTACCAGGTCATTAAAAACATATGCTCTTCTTGTCAGTATGGTATTTACAATATTTTGTGCCTCAATTAGGCTGTTAAGCGACACATTATAATCGATAAATCGATTTACATGTGCTTTTTTTATTGTTTTTTCCAGATCTGAAAGATCAAGATAGACCTGGCAGGTGTGTTTGACCAGCTCAGCTGTTGTACGGAAGATCTCAAAATCATAGCTGTGCCTGATATTTAACTTCTTATTGTCCGAAATTATCCGGAGAGCTTTATTCATCTTTCCAAGGATCTCCTCAGACTGGATTATTTTATCCTTATACTGTGTATTCCAATAAGGATCATATTCCAGAGCATCACCCCTGGGAAGATCAGGCAGATGTGTCTGTCCAATCTCGCCGTAATGCCAGACATTCCTTTCCATGGTCCATGCATAATAGTATGCTCCTTCGTTAAGAAGCATAAAGAGTTCATTTAAATTTACGGCGGAGCTTCCATAATAGTCTGTGAAAAAAGACTCCAGAAATTCAGAACGGCCTGGATTACTTCCATTCCAGGAACACGCAGCAGCATTTACAAAATGCATCATCCACATCTGATTATGAAGTCCGTCGTCATCCCACGAGGTACATATCATCCCGTTAAATACTCCGGTTTTTGCAGCTGATGATAAAAAATTAAATGATTTTTCGAGACTGCCAGGTCTTAGATTTCCAGTCTCTCCTTTTTCAAAAAAATACGGTACCATCAACGGCACAACACCGGGGTTTGGATCATAAGCGAATACCTTATAACCAAGGGAGTTTGCTTTCTTAATATATGTCAGGTCAGGTGTTTCATAATTATAGCTTTCAGCAAGAATAAGACCTTCAGCAGGTTTAATTCCAATCGCAGGGGATCTGCTTGCTTCCCATCCCATGGGCGTTTCCCAGGCCATTGTTTTTCTTTTTTTTGCTTTCAGGAATCCGGCAGCTTTATTTATAAAAGTAAGATAAAGACCACTTTTCCCGATTTCATCAGCTTTAATTTTGCATATATCACAGGCACCGAGTTCGTAAGTCTCATCAGACCCGATGTGCAGATATTCAGATCCGGGAGTAGCCTCAATTGCATCTTTCCACAGATCGAACAACAGTTCATAGCTCCCGTCTTTCAAGGGACAAAATTCCCAGTTGGAAGATTCTGTTTCACGAAGATGTTTATGCTGAGGCCATTTCAGGATGTAACTTACATGACCCAGTCCCTGGACAAGTGGTATAATCTGTATATGGTACTGCCGTGCGTAATGTGTGAATTCCTGCATCTCGGCCATTGTAAATGCTCCCGGCGCTCCGATCTCGGGATGGCTGGGGTAAGCAAATTTGTCTTCCCATTCCCATACAAGCATATTCACTTTGTACCTTGCAAGATCCTTTATAAATGACCTGACATAAGATGCTTTATCCTGGTGATGTTTTGTGTCGTAGTGTATTGCGCGATTCTCAATATCCGGCCAGTCATTAATTGTAATGCCAGGTACTCTGAAACCTTTTCCTTCCTTTTTAATAAGCTGTAGCAGAGTCTGAGTACCGTAAAACAAACCAGCTCCATCTTTCCCAAGAATGAGAACTTCTTTATCTGTGGAAGTGAGCTGGTATCCCTGTCCTTTTAAAGATTTTCCGTTAGGATTACGTTTAAGTATGATTGACTGAGAGGCGCCTGGTGAATTAATTCCGGCATCTATGCGGAAATCATTTTTCAGATCTTTTACCAGCTCTTCAGCTGCGAATCTGTCAGCATCAGAATAACCCTTTTCAAGTATAATATTAACCCTTCCTTCGCAATAGAAACCTGTTCCATTTCGGATTACTGACTGTGGATATGGTATTACTTCACGGCCAAGTGTTTTCAGAATATTTTCATTGCGTGATAAATCCGGTCCGGGTCCGTAATCGACCTCCTTCAATGCCTTTAACTGGCGTTCCCTGTCGCCTGTTGTCAGTTGAATGTTCTTATATCTGTCAAGAACAGGTGGATCTGGATCTGTGATCATAGCATATGTTTCAGGCCGTCGCGATTTATTGTGAATTGCTCTCAGATTATTTGTTCCGTTTATTGTCTCCCACCATTTGCTGTTTGCAATTCTCTCTTTTGAGAAATCGATCTCAGCGATAATTACCGCATTGCTTTTACCCAAAGCTTCCGCAGCAACATTCCCATCGAAATCTATAATTCCGTTTCCTTCATTTCCCAGTACAACAGGGGCAATATATACTGAGTTATCTTTTGCCCTGGTAATTAGCATCCGTGCAGTACTGAGACTTTTGCCCGGATCATTTTCCCTGGCCATTGTTGGATTGAAAATAATATCTGCTCCTTTAAGGGCATAAATTGAAGCGATCTCGGGGTATGATAATTCCCAGCAGGTTGCAACCGCAATTTTTGCGAAGTCAGTACTGATTACCTCATAATCATCACCTGTTGATACAAGCCATGTTTCCATTACCGGCAGAACTGTTTTTCCTGTGTTTTTCGACTATATTGCCATGCCGGTCGAAAATTACTGCTGTATTGAAGATCTTACCCCCGGAAGATTCATAAAGAGGGGCGATTATGTACATCCCGTATTTTTTAGCGATCTCAGCCAGCCTGTTGGTTAATGGTCCGGGCACCGTTTCAGCCAGAGAGTTAAACAGTATCTCTCCTGTTACAGGATCCTTTGTATCTATATATAAACCATAGGATCCTATGTTTTGAATATCTTCCGGTCCGCATACCAGGTCAGCCCCCATTTCACCTGCTTCCTCAAAAAGAGAAAGGATATTATCCAGATGGGCTTTCATCTGCAACCTTACTTTTGAATGATCATAAGAATTCATGAACGGATCCTGATTCGGAAGTTTCTCAGCCTGTATTACTGCAATTTTTGCTTTCCCTGTCTGCTGGCTGTTTGCATTGATAATTATAAGCAGTATAAGGATGCTGAACGCTGAAATTTTTTTTATTGAGCTCATAGGCTTTGCTTTATATTTTTAATTACCGGCAATGATATTCGGACACAGGTTCCTTTTGGGATAAATAATTTAAAATGCGATCTTCGTATTTGCATCCTTAAAGATAATAAATCAGCTGACAGTCTTTTTGGGTTGCAGAATTAAACAGGTATTAAATATCAATCCTGATCTATTCACCGGTATGATATTATTAAACAGTGATATTGGTAATTATGTCATCAGCAATGGCAGACGGTTTTCTTATTTTGGCGGAAACAACTATCTGGGACTTGCCAGCCATCCCTGGGTAAAGGAGGCGTCGATAAAGGCTATAGAGAAGTATGGAGTAAATTTTTCAGCATCGCGCCGTACCTCAGGAACTGCCGACATACATCTTGATCTGGAAAGGAAACTTTCTGAATTCAAAAGCAGTGAGGATACTGTTGTTTTTGCATCAGGTTACCAGGGTAATGGAATTCTGCTCGAGGTGTTAAAAGAAAAATATCGGACGATATTTATTGACCAGTTTGCTCATGCAAGTATCAGGTCTGCAGTTCCTGCTGATAATAAGGAAACAATTTCTTATAATCACTGTGATGCAGGGCATCTTGAAAGTTTATTGTCAAAGCAAAAGGATAGTAAAGCACTGATAATTACTGACGGCATTTTCCCGCTTACAGGTGAGATTGCGCCTGTCGATAAGATATACAATCTGGCAAAAAGGTATGATGCCTTACTTGTAATAGATGATGCACATGCTACTGGCGTAATAGGCAGATCAGGAAAAGGTACACCGGAATACTTCAGTCTGCCTGATGATGAAAATCTTTTTCAGTCGGAGACCATGAGCAAGGCTCTCGGGAGCTATGGAGGATTTATTTCAGGTACCAGGGCATTTACTGATATTATAAGGGAAAGATCTGCTACCTACCAGGCATCAACCTCCCTGCCTCCCTCAGTTGTCGCTGCAGGAATCGCTGCTCTGAGTATTATTGATGAAAGCAGCAATCTGCAGACAGAACTGTTAAGAAAAGCAGAACAACTAAGAACTGAGATCAGGGCACAGGGATTCAGAACTACCGATAGCATAACTCCCATCATCCCGGTTATGTTTGCCGATGAACAAAAAGCAATAAGCCTTTCCTCTTATCTTGAAGAAAATGGATTAATTGTCCCTTATATGAATTACCCTTCTGAACAGAAAGAGTATATGCTCAGAATTGCTGTTTCGGTACTTCACACTGAGGATCAGATATCTGACCTGTGCGGTGTTATGAAAAAGTGGAAAAACAAGACTTAAACAGGTTCTACATGAATAGTGACATTCAGATTATTATAAACTGTCTTAAGTTCATCCTCAATCCTGTCACAGTATTTGTGTGCATCGCCCACTGAAACATTTTCAGGTATCTCAATATGGAGATCGATGAAAAGGTAATTACCTGCTATCCTTGTTCTTAATTCGTGGTAACTGACCTCCATCTGCTTCAGTTTTTTTTCAAGATCCTTTATCTCACTCTCTTTCCATGCTGTATCGAGCAGGGGAGAGAATGCTCTTTTCAGTAACTGGTATGATTCAAATATGATGAAGAGGGCCACAAGAATTGCAACAAGCGGATCTAATATTTTGATACCCGTTATCATTATCAGGCCAAGGCCTCCGGCAACTCCCAGTGAAGTGTAAACATCAGTCTTAAGGTGAAGTGCATCTGCCTCGAGGGCAACAGATCCGGTTTCTCTCGCCACTTTGTATAACCGCATTGATACCAGGGTGTTGACAATTGCAGAAATGAGCATAACAGCCGTACCGATTCCTACTGATTCAAGTTCAAAAGGACCACCCCTGAGCTTTTTTACAGCTTCCCATATTATCCATATCGCAGCAACAAATATCAGGAGCGCTTCAATGACCCCTGATATATTTTCAACCTTTCCGTGTCCGTATGGATGTCTTGAATCGGGTGGATTATCTGAGACTTTTACCGAAAAAAAGGCTATAAGTGCAGCTATCAGATCCATCGATGAATGTATAGCCTCAGATATAATACTTACCGATCCGCTGATCAATCCGGCAATTACTTTCAGTATTATCAGTGAGGTGTTTGATATTATTGAAAGGCGGGCAACACTTACTTTTTCCTTCATCCGGTTGTTACAACAATTATACAGAAAGAATTTTTGACAGCTCTACAATTTCACGGTCTACATCTTTATGAAGTTTTACTGCTTTCCTGAAAGGCACCAGGGTGATCTCATCATTTACAAGTCCCACCATTACGCTTTTCTGATCATCTATAAGAGCCTGTACTGCAGCATGTCCAAGCCTGCTTGCATTTACGCGGTCGATAGCTGAGGGCGATCCTCCTCTCTGAAGATGCCCCAGGACAGATACCCTTACGTCGTACTCTTTAAAATCATCTTTCACCGATTCAGCCAGGGCAAAAGCTCCCCCGATTTCATCACCTTCGGCAACAATGATAATTGCACTTGACTTCTTGCGGCCTTCATTAATCAGTGCCTTAAGATTTCCTGCATCTCCCTTTATTTCAGGTATTATTATTGCTTCTGCACCACTGGCAATTCCACTGAAAAGAGCAATAAAACCTGCTTCAGCACCCATTACCTCAACGAAAAACATCCTGTTGTGGGCACTGGCTGTGTCCCTTATCTTGTCAACGGCCTCAACAACGGTATTAAGAGCCGTATCATAACCGATTGTATAATCCGTTCCGAAAATATCATTATCTATTGTTCCCGGAATACCAACAAAAGGGATATCAAACTCCTCATTGAAAAGCCTTGCCCCGGTAAAGGAGCCATCTCCTCCAATAACAACCACTCCGTCTATTCCGGCTGATTTGAGATTATGATATGCCTTCTCTCTGCCTTCAGGTGTTCTGAATTCCTCACACCTTGCAGTTTTCAATATTGTGCCACCCCGCTGAAGGATGTCACTTACACTGGGGGCATCGAGAGAAACAAACTTAGAATCGATCAAACCCTGGTATCCGTTCATGATACCCATCACCTCAAGTTTCTCATAAACAGCTGTCCTAACAACTGCACGTATTGCAGCATTCATGCCCGGGGAATCTCCACCTGAGGTGAGGACTCCGATTTTCTTAATTTTTCCCATTTAAAATTGTATTTATTGCGAAGCCGCAAAGATAGAAAAAAAAATATTTATATCAAAGTCATATAAGTATTTGATAGTCAGATTTTTGATACAGTGTTGCTGATGTTTTTAATGAGCCATTTGGGGGTTGAGGTGGCTCCGCACACTCCAACTGATTTCACACCTGAAAACCATTTTATATCCAGGTCAGTTTCATCTGTGACAAAATAGGTATTCCTGTTCACCGATTTGCAGACTTCAAAAAGCATCTTCCCATTTGAACTTTCATTGCCACTCACAAAGATTATAACATCATGATTACTTGCAAATTCCTTCAGGTGAGGTTCCCTGTTAGAAACCTGTCCGCATATTGTCCGGCTTGCTTTAAACATTTTATCCGGATTGTCAAAACCATTTTGAAGGTATTTCTCCCTCATTGTTTCGATGAGTCTGTTATAATCTGCCACACTCATTGTGGTCTGGGAAAAGAGATGAACAGGTTTTTTAAAATCAATCTTTGACAGATCGGAAGGACCTGAAACAAGAATCCCTTTATTTGCAATCTGTCCTAACAATCCAATGACTTCAGCATGTCCGGGCTTACCGAATATTACAAGCTGTATTCCTTCATCACCCGATTTAGTCCAGATATCCTTAATCCGCGTCTGTAGTTTTTTTACAATGGGACAGGTAGCTTCAATTATTGTAATATTGTTTTTTATTGCTGTAAGGTAGGTTTCGGGAGGCTCGCCATGTGCCCTTATCAGTACTTTACAATCCCTCAGTTTAAGAAATTCATCGTGATTTATCGATACCAGTCCAAGACTTTTAAGACGGTTAACCTCCATATCGTTATGGACAATTGATCCGAGAGAATAGACTCTTTCACCGTCGAGAAGAGCCTTTTCCGCTATTTCAACGGCATTCTGAACTCCAAAACAGAATCCTGATTTGCTGTCTATCTCAACCTGCATTTATCTTCTTTTCAATAATCTCTTTTACCCATTTCATCTGTGCTTCAACAGTCATCCTGCTGTTATCAAGCACAATGGCATCTTCTGCCCGTCTGAGAGGACTAATATCCCTGTTTTCATCAGCTATATCACGAGCTATGATTCCTCTGCGTATCTCCTCAGGATCAACATCCATCCCTTTTTCTTTCAGTTCATCATATCTTCTTTTTGCCCTGATATCAGCAGATGCTGTCATGAAAATTTTTAAATCGGCATCAGGAAATACGACGGTCCCTATATCCCTTCCATCCATAACTATTCCCTTGAAAGCTCCTATCTGACGCTGAAGTTCAACAAGCCGTGACCGGACTTCAGGTATCTGGCTTATCCGGCTTACATGAGCTGTTACTTCAAGACTTCTGATCTCAGCTTCGACATTTTCAGAATTCATGAAGGTTTCATATGAACTAATATCAGGATTAAATATAAAATCAATATTTATATCCTGAAGCTCTTCTAATATTCCCCTTATATTAACTCCCTGATCACCAATGAAATTTCTCCTGATACAGTAGAGTGTTACAGCACGATACATGGCTCCGCTGTCGATAAAAATGTAATCAAGTTCCCTGGCTATCATCTTTGCAAAGGTGCTTTTGCCACAGGAGGAATATCCGTCGATGGCTATGATAAGTCTCTTTTTCATAAATACAAAGGTTGCAAATAAACCCCAATCGGACAAGAAATGTTCACTGACTGCCTCTTTTGTAGATCATGTCGGGTCTGAATATGAGTGAAATATGATTGCTGGAGCCTGCGAGATGGTATGTCGCCCGGCCAAATTCAACATCGATAAATGATGTTTTAATGCCAAAGCCCCATGAAAGACCAACAGTTGAGACTTTTTGATCGACCTTTAGTTCGCTTCTTCGCTGGTAGTTATATCCAGTGCTCAGAAAGAAGTTCTTGTGGGGTATCAGTTCCAGTCCGAAGATCATATGCCTTAGCATATTTTCACCGAAATCTGATTCTTTACTTGCAGCTTCAAGTGATGATACCGTTGTTATATACTGATGGGTAAGGTCGAATTTCTCAAGATGACGGAGGGTGAGGGAGAAGCGAAAGGGAGCATGTGCAAGCCGCTGCGATACTCCAGCCTGTATTTCAAAAGGAAGTGGCTGTTTTTCCTCACCGGCATAAGAAGTGAGCTGCAATCCTATGTTCCGGAATGTTATCCCTGCCGAAAACAGGTCATTCCTGCTGTGGTATGATGCTCCTACATCTAATGCAATCCCGAAGGAGGTATAACTTTCAAGATGCGAAAGTACAGGTTTAATATTGGCCCCTATATTGAAAAGAGTATCAATAGTACGAGAGTATAATAATGAAAAAGCATACTCAGATGCAGTAAAACTGCCTGTGATGTTACCTGATTCATCCGCCCCGGTAAAGGAGCCATAGTTGAGATATGTTATTCCTGTGCCGAAGCTTCCTATACCCTCAAAAGATCGCGAATACATTGCCATACCGTAATTTATTCCGGCAAAATAATTCACATAGTTCAGCATTATGCTTTTATCCATTGAGGAATTGAGAAGGCCCGGATTATGCCAGGCAAGATTGAGATCATTGTTATAAACAGAGACATTTGTACCTCCTATGGAAGAGACATATGCAGAATGCGTGAGGTTAAGGAATTCATATACATTGTCGCCTCCTGTCTGTGAAAGAGCTGATGCTAAAAGCGAACTGAATATCAGTATATTGAAAAATTTTTTAAACATAACCGGTAAGCATCATCAAAGATAGCATGAATTTCTGATAACGGTTTGCATAGGGATTATAGTATTATTATAAAAAACTCAGGAGAGTTTTAGCTTCGCCGGATCATTCGGAATGACACATCTCTTCTGGGCAACACAAAATACTGCCATAGGGCTGTTGAAATATTTTTTTTAACCGCAAAGAGCGCTAAGTAAACGCTAAGCGTGCAAAGAAAAGATATTCATGAATTCAAAATAATTATAAGGTATTTTTAGAATTAGTTTTATCTTAGAGTTCTCATTTAGAGATAACTATGTCAAAAAAATTCACATCTGTTAAATCCCTTTCATTCGGCATATTCTTATTATCTGCATCGCTGCTGATAATATTTCTTGCAATTGTTCTGCCCTTGTATTCAGGAGATATTCATAGCACAGCTGAATTAACAACCAGAATATTATTTGCTTTGATAATTCCGGTATTTGCCTTATGGATATGGATTGATACTAATTATATTATCGAAGAAAAGGTACTGACTGCAAAGTCGGGTCCGATGGTCTTTAAAATAAGAATAAGTGATATTTCCGTCATTCGGCTGAATCAGAAGACTATAGGGGCTTTATGGAGACCTGCTTTATCGTGGAAATCCATCCAGATAGAATATAACAAGTCGGATTCTGTCTTTATTTCACCTTCTGAACAGGAACGATTTATTGCTGAACTTCTATTGATCAACAGGGATATAGAAATAAGACAAGATTAATAAACTGCATTAAGTATTTGAATGAACGCAGTTTATCAATGGCTGCCGGTTGCCGATAGCCGTTAGTCGTTAGCCGTTTTTACGCTGTCTTCCCAGTAAGAGTCAGTGCTTCATCGGGAGCTGCAATCCTTCCCCTTAACTGCGACATGTAAAGACCGGAAATTACCACGACCATTCCGATAAGGTTAAAGGCAGTGAGCTTTTCCCTGAAAATTAGAAATGAAAAAAATGCGGTGAAGATCGGGATGCTGTTTGTAAATACATTAGCTTTCATAAGCCCCAGATTTCTTACTGAAAATGCAAAAAGAATAAAAGCTGCACATGATGCAAATCCGGCAAGAAGTATAACAGGGATGAACATCCTGAAATTGAAATTTATTTCAAGAAACGGATTGAGTTCCATTGTAAGAAAAAGAGGAAGGAAAAGGACAGCTCCGATTATATTCTGGACATTCACAATATAAATAGGGCTGTAATGATCGACAAGCCTGCTGAGAGTCAGGTTATATCCCACTGCAGAGAAAACAGCAACAAAAATCAGGATAATACCTTTCAGACTATAAGAAAGAGTACCCTCCCTGTTAATTACAAATATCACGACCCCGATGAAAGAAAGAACAATTCCGGAGTAATTAAGAACTGTTAGTTTCTCCCTGAATAGCAGCCTTGCTCCTATAGCTGCAAATACAGGGATAGTTGAGATCAGAACTGAACATACGGTGGCTGATACATATGTCAGTCCGTAACTCTCACCCAGAAAGTAAATGAATGGCTCAAAGAGAGCGAGAAGGAAAAATAGTTTATAATCATTTTTTCTGATCCTGACAAACTTTCTTTTGAATGCAAGATAGGATGTCAGCAGGATAACAGCAAAGATCAGCCTCAGGAACACTATCGTTACAGGACGAAAATTTTCATTGGCCATTTTGAACCAGATGAATGAAAATGCCCAGAAAATCATTGCCAGTATGACGGCCCCGTATATTCTTACTTTACTTTTCAATGTTAACGTGTAATATTTTTTGGTATAGCGGTGCGAAGGTATTTAAAAAATAATGAAGAATTATTAATAATTGAACAATCGGATCATGAATTCAGATTTGCCCGTACCTGTATATGTTTGTTCTGTTATTACCTTTTTTTGCATTGATTAGGACAGGTGATTAATCGCATATAATTGATTTCTTCGAACAGATGAAAATGATCAGATCATTATGTGTTGCTATATGGCTGTAAAATAAATACATACAGTTATTAAAAGTTTCGAATTGCAACATAACAGGAAGGTATTTAATTTGCTTGTGAATCATAAATTATTATATTTGCCGCCGTTATGTTTTTGCAAAAACTCATAAAAGTTAAACTGCTTACAATAATTTAATTAACAAATATTAAAATCTAAATGAAAATTCTGGTTTGCATAAGTAATGTTCCCGATACTACAACAAAAATTAAATTTGCTGAGGGAAATACTTCAATTGACACAACTGGTATTCAATGGGTTATTAATCCATGGGATGAGCTGTCTCTTACACGTGCCCTTGAGCTCAGGGATGATACCACCAGCGGTATTAAATCAGTAACAGTTGCTCATGTAGGTCCGGCTGCTTCTGAACCAACAATCCGGAAAGCACTTGCAATAGGGGCTGATGATGCCGTAAGGGTAAATGCCGAAACTTCCGATGCCTATTATACTGCTGCCCAGATTGCAGAGGTGGTTAAGAAGGAGCAGTTTGATATGATATTCTGCGGGATTGAATCAAGCGACTTCAATGGTTCAACAGTCGGAGGTATGGTCGCTGAATTTCTTGGCATAGCTTCAGTTTCTGCAGTATCAGGCATTGTAATGGAAAACGGCAGGCCTGTACTTACTCGCGAAATTGACGGGGGAAAGGAAACAGTAACAGTGGCTGCTCCCTTTGTAGCAATAGTCCAGAAAGGTATTGCAAAAGAACCCAGGATAGCTGCAATGCGCGGGATAATGATGGCAAGAACAAAACCTGTCAGGGTATTTGAGCCTGTAGCGGTTGAGCCTCTGACTCAGATCGTGGAGTTTGAGAAACCTGCCCCAAGGGCAGCCTGCAAGTACATAGATGCCGAAAATCCCCGTCAGCTTATCGAACTGTTACAGAATGAGGCAAAAGTTATATGATTTTTACAGGAAACAATAAACATTAATAATATGTCAGTATTAGTATATACGGAGAATTGGGACGGAAAATTCAAAAAGCTCTCTTTCGAACTTGTATCCTATGCAGCAGGTGTTGCAAAAATGACCGGTGCTTCAGTTACTGCAGTATCAGTCGGAAAGGTTGACGAATCGGAGCTCAAAAAACTTGGTGATTACGGCGCATCAAAAGTAATAAGTGTAAACAGCGAGAATCTGTCTGTCCTTGACAGCCAGGCTTATACAAGCGTTATAGCGGATGTGGCCACAAAGGAAGCGTCAAAAGTTATTGTTATCGCAAATAATAATACCGGTAAGGCAATTGCACCGAGGCTTTCAGTTCGCTTAAGGGCTGGAGTGGGCTCAGGCGTAAGCAAGCTGCCGGTAAATCTTAGTCCGTTTACAGTTTACAAGAGAACTTATTCGGGCAATGCATTTGCACATCTCGTCATTAAATCAGATGTCAGAATTCTTACTCTGGCACAGAACTCCTTTGATCTCGTTACATCTCAGAATACGGCAGTGATTGAGAATGTTTCAGTATCTGTTGACGGATCACTCGTAAAAACGGTGGTGACCAACGTTGAAAGGCAGACAGGGAAAATGCTTCTGACCGATGCAGATATTGTTGTTTCAGGAGGAAGAGGAATGAAGTCACCTGATAACTGGGGACCGCTGGTCGAACTTGCTGATCTGCTGGGAGGAGCGACCGCCTGCTCAAGACCTGTATCGGATGAGGGCTGGAGACCTCATGGTGAACATACCGGGCAAACAGGAAAGATTGTTGCCCCGAATCTTTATCTTGCAGTTGGCATTTCCGGAGCTACACAGCACCTGGCCGGGATCAGTTCTTCAAAATATATTGTTGCAATTAACTCCGACAAGGATGCACCTATTTTTGAAGCAGCTCAGTATGGAATAGTTGGTGATGCAATGAAGGTGCTCCCGAAACTGGTCGAAGCTGTTAAAGATATGAAGAAATAGCATCAGACTCAGGATGTATGGCGCACGGCACATGGCACACGGCCCAGGGTTTTATTGATGGCATTTTAAGCTCCCTTACTCACAGGAGTTCCTTATAACTACCGGGAGGCAGAGAGTCCAGGGAAAGGTTTTAGAAGCAAAAATTATGATAAAACAAATCACCTTCACAGTTACTTTACTTATAACAATCGGAATATTTTCCTATACTATCAACAGGCTGGTAAGTTTTTTTAAATTTACCAGGCCTGCATTTCCGGTAAAGGATTTTAGTAAAAGGATAATGGTGACACTTGAGGTTGCCATGGGGCAGACCAAGATCTTCCGGAAACCTGTACTTGGTTTAGCTCATGCACTTGTATTCTGGGGTTTCTGTGTTATACTTTTTGGCAGTATCGAAATGGTTATAGACGGCCTTACAGGAACTGAAAAAGTATTGAAAGTGCTAGGGCCGGTTTATGATATTCTTATGGCAACCGGTGATGTTTTTGCTCTTATTATCGCCATAGCAATTATTATCTTTCTTATTCGGCGCATTTTCTTTCATATAAAGCGCTTCGAGGGTATAGAGATGAAGAAGAAATCTCACCTCGATGCTAACATTTCGCTCACCCTGATATTACTCCTGATGGTTTCACTGCTTGCTATGAATATCGGGTATCTTGGAAATATTTCAAGTGAACGAGGTACTGTTGAGGGAGTCTATCCGGTTGCAGCTTTGCTATTCCCCCTGTTTAAAGGAGCGGATGCACATGGTTTTTATGTTATATACGAAGCATCATGGTGGATACATATTCTCCTGATCTTTTTCTTTGCAAACTACCTTCCTTACTCAAAGCATTTTCATGTTTTTATGTCGGTACCGAATGTATTTCTTTCGAGGCTCGAACCACTTGGAAAACTTCCCAATATGGAAAGTGTTACCAGGGAGGTTAAACTTATGATGGATCCCTCCACTGCGTTTGCAGCGGCTCCCGAAGGAGCTGTGGTAGAAAGGTTCGGTGTTAAGGATGCCGAAGATGCTTCCTGGAAAAACTATTTTGATTCATTGTCGTGTACTGAATGTGGTCGCTGTACATCTGTCTGTCCGGCTAATATTACAGGCAAGAAATTGTCGCCCAGGAAGATAATGATGGATCTCCGGGCCAGGATGAAGGAGAAGGGACCACTTATGGTTAAGAACGGAAGGGACTTCAGCGATAACCGGTCGCTTCTGAGAGACTTTATTTCGGAAGAGGAATTATGGGCATGTACCACCTGCAATGCTTGTGCAAAAGAGTGCCCTATTAACATTAATCATCCTACATTTATTGTAGATATGCGCAGGTACCTGGTTATGGAGGAAGCTTCAGCTCCCGGTGAGCTGAAAGCAGTATTTAATAATATCGAGAATAACGGTGCTCCATGGCAGTATTCGGCTGAAGACAGACTGAACTGGGCAAAGGATCTGGAGATAACTGTAAGGTAAACTCTGTGTCACTCTGTGCTTCTCAGTGTCACTCTGTGTAATAAAATATGATATAAATAAAATATGGAAACCCGCAAAATTGATATACCTGTAATGGCTGACCTGTTTGCCCGGGGAGAGAAACCCGAGTATCTTTTCTGGGTCGGCTGTGCAGGCGCTTTTGATGACAGGTATAAGAAGGTTGTTCGTGCATTTGCAAAGATTCTTACACATCTGAATGTGAGTTATGCAGTTCTTGGAAAGGAGGAGACCTGTACAGGCGATCCTGCAAGGAGAGCCGGGAACGAAATGTTATACCAGATGCAGGCTATGCAGGTTATCGAAATACTTAAAATGTACGGGGTAAGTAAGATAATCACAATATGTCCTCATTGCTTCAATATATTCAAAAATGAATATCCTGATCTGGGAGGTAACTATGAAGTTATTAATTATCTGCAGTTCATAAATAACAGTATCAAAGAAGGCAGGCTGATTATTGATGAGAAGTCTCTTAAGAATGTCAGGGTAACATATCACGATCCCTGTTATCTGGGAAGAGCCAATGATATTTATGAAGAGCCTCGTGCCATTCTTAAAAAGCTTACAGGATCGCTGATCGAGATGGAAAGGAGTAAAAGCTTTGCCCTTTGTTGCGGTGCCGGTGGTGCCCAGATGTTCAAGGAGGCAGAAAAAGGGGATAAGGAAATATTTATCGAACGTACTGAAGAAGCTCTTAAGACAGATGCTAAAGTAATTGCAACTGCATGTCCCTTCTGCATGACCATGCTGACCGACGGACTGAAATACAAGAACAGGGAAGAGGAAATAAAGAATTTTGACATAGCTGAACTTATAGTCCAGTCACTTGAATTATAGATTAATCCAAATAATTATCTGATAAAAATGGAAAATGACAAACTTTTAAAAAGCGGTGAATTTCTTGTAAGTGAAACTGATTCAAAAAATGTTTTTATTCCCGAGGAATTCAATGAGGAACAGAAGATGATAGCTCAGACCTGCAGCGATTTTCTTGAAGCTGAAGTCTATCCTAACCTCGATCAGGTTGAGAAAAGTGACAGGGAGCTCATGAAGTCTATGCTTAAAAAGTCAGGTGATCTTGGATTGATGGGGATATCGATACCTGAGGAGTTCGGCGGATTCGGCCAGTCATTTGTTACCCAGATGCTGGTTGCTGAAACAACGGGTGCCGGTTATTCATTCTCGGTTGCATACATGGCTCATTGTGGTATTGGAACCCTTCCCATAATGTATTATGGAAATAAGGACCAGCGTGAACGTTATGTGAAAAAACTTGCCACAGGTGAATACCTTGGGGCATATTGTCTTACAGAACCGGGAGCAGGAAGTGATGCGAACTCCGGAAAGTCAAATGCAAAGCTGAGTGAGGATGGTAAGCACTATATCCTCAACGGACAGAAGATGTGGATCACAAATGCCGGCTTTGCCGATACTCTTGTTGTTTTTGCAAAAATAGATACTGACAGGGTGCTGAGTGCATTCATTGTCGAAACAAAATACCCTGGTGTTGTTATTGGTCCGGATGAGCATAAGATGGGCATTAAAGGATCATCTACCGCCCAGATCTACTTCAACGATGTTAAGGTCCCGGTTGAAAATCTGCTCGGAAAGAGGGGAGAGGGATTCCGGATAGCATTGAGCATTCTTCATATGGGTCGACTGAAGCTTGGTGCAAATGTTATCGGTGCGGCAAAAAAAGCCATCACCGATTCGGTTAAATATGCAAATGAGAGAAAGCAGTTTGGTCTCCTTATATCATCATTTGGTGCTCTGAAACATAAAATGGCTGAGCAGGTAATTCGTCTCTTTGCTTCCGAAGCCGCTGTATACAGGGTAAGTAATGATGTTGACAGCCTGATGAAGAAGATGACAATCGACTGCGGCGATTATGGAAGAGCTTCAATTGAATCGATAAGCCATTATGCTGTTGAAGCTGCAATTCTCAAGGTTGTGGGTTCGGAAATGCTGGACTTTGTAGCAGATGAAGCAGTTCAGATTCATGGTGGAATGGGGTATTCAGCTGAAATGGCTGTTGAAAGGGGATACCGCGATTCAAGGATAAACAGGATTTTCGAAGGCACTAATGAGATTAACCGCCTGCTGGTTGTTGATACTGCAATGAAACGCGCAATGAAAGGAGATTTTGACCTTTTCGGAGAGGCAGAAAAGCTATGGACAAATCTCAATGAGGTAGCCACACCACGAAAGGATGGAGAAAGCTATTTTGAAGAGAAATTCAGATATATCAGGAACTTTAAAAAAGCGATACTGATTTGTATTAACGGAGCCAGCAAGACATTCCAGAAGAACCTGGTCAATGAACAGGAGGTTCTTAATAACATAGCTGATATGATGATGGAAACTTATGTTACCGAATCACTTGCGCTGAGGGTAGAAAAGATGTCTGCAATGAAAAGCGATATATCACTATATAAGGATATGCTTGATGTGAATATATCAGAGACAGCTCATCTTATTCGTAAGTCGGCTCTCGACGCAATATGCACATTCTGTACGAAGGATTCATGCCCGTCACTTATGAAGGCGGCTGATGATCTTACAAAGGTATCATGTGTCAATGTGAAGGATGCAAGGAGAAGAATTGCTGACAAGCTTATAGCTGATAATTATTATAATTTCTGATGTTTTCAATCCCGGTCGTGAGAAGAAGATAAAGGACTGAAATAAGCAATAAATCATTTTATTATCTTTGTAGAATACGCTCAACATAATAAAATCAGATTATATGAAAAGGCTACTAAAGGTTTCTCTTTTACTCTATGTAATTGCAGTTCTGCTTGATGCGTGCACAACAGTGCCTCTGACAGGACGTAAGCAGCTAAGTCTGGTGCCTGAGTCTGAAATGATATCGATGTCATTTAACAGCTATTCGGAGTTTATGAAGACCAATCCTGTATCAACCGATAAGGCAAATGTTGCACTTGTACAGTCGGTTGGCAGGGATATCTCAGAAGCTGTAATCAGATATTTCGCAGAAAATAATCTTTCATCACGACTCAACGGTTACCAGTGGGAATTTAATCTTGTTAAGAATGATACTACCCCGAATGCATGGTGCATGCCGGGAGGTAAAGTTGTAGTTTACAGCGGTATACTTCCATTTACAAAGGATAAGAATGGCCTTGCGGTCGTTGTCAGTCATGAGATAGCTCATGCAGTGGCACGACATGGAAATGAAAGAATGAGCCAGGAAATGCTGGCACAGTTTGGTGGAGTTGTGCTTAGTGAAGCAATTAAGGAAAAACCTGAGCAGACAAAAGCCATCTTTGGCTCTGCCTACGGTCTGGGAGCCCAGTTTGGAGTAATGCTTCCTTTCTCACGGGAGCATGAACTGGAGGCAGACAAGCTTGGATTGATTTTTATGGCAATGGCCGGGTATGATCCGCATACAGCGATCGAATTCTGGGAAAGAATGGGTGCCATGGGAGGGCAGAAGCCACCTGAGTTTATGAGTACACATCCTTCCGATGCAACTCGCATTCAAAAGATTAAGGAAGCTTTGCCTGATGTAATGACATATTACAAAAAACAATAATTATCCTCTCTTTTCAGCTATTTTTTGTGAATAAATGTTAATATCAATCAATTGATTGATATTTGTCAATTTTACTGATGTTAAAGAGCATGGTATAATTTGAATTTTGTACTGTTCTAGGGTTTTGTTGTCTGGATAAAAAAATATCTTTGTGAAAAAATTAACAATATATTTTAATTCAGAACCGATGACAAAAATATTGAAGAATCTATTATTATTTGTGAGTATAGTCATAGGAGTGGTATATTTCTCTTCCTGTGAAAAATATACATTCCGTGTTGAAACACTGCCTCCGGTTGATACAGGAGGGGGTGATACAACCAATTATGTTTCATTCAGCACTGCAGTTCAGCCAATATTTAATGCTAAATGTATTGGTTGTCATAAGGGTACACGAAATCCTGACCTTCGTGAAGGAAATTCATATCAATCTCTTACCGATGGAGGCTATGTAACTTCGCCGGCTGCCGACAGCAAGCTTTATAAAAAGATAACTTCAAGCAGCCATTCATCAATGACAACCCAGGCTGACAAGAACACTATCTATCTATGGATAGGCCAGGGGGCAAAAAATAATTAGAAATAATCAAACCTGATAATACAAAAGAAAATGAAAAAGATCTTTATCATCCTTACATTATCATTAATTCTGGCTCCGGTCTTTGCGCAGGAAGAATCTGCAGGCCCGGAGGCTGTAACTAATACTTTTAATGCTGTTACTCTCATTGATAACCAAACAGTTATTTCACCCTATAAAGGCGGACTTGAACTGCAGATACACCACAGGTTCAGCTTAATAGAAAACATTAAAAATCTATATGGTATTTACGGAGCTGCAAATACCAGGCTTGGACTGAACTATGGTATAACAGACCGGATTATGATAGGTGCAGGAACAACAAAGGATTACAAACTGCAGGATATCCAGTGGAAGTATGCCATTCTTCAGCAGACTACAGATAACAGTATGCCTGTTTCGCTTTCCTATTACGGGAACATGGTAATTGATGCAAGGGCAGATGAAAATTTCGGACCTGAGGCCAGTTACAAATCTATTCACAGGTTGTCATACTTTACCCAGCTTATTATAGCCAGGAAGTTCAGTGAGAAATTATCTTTACAGGTTGCTCCTTCGGCATGCTACTTTAACTCTGTGCCGGAATTTTCAGATACAACAGGATATAAGAACTTTAATCTTGGAATTCATGCTGGCGGACGCTATAATTTTGTGGGAAATCATTCCCTGATGCTTGAATATGACCAGCTGCTCACAAAACAGGATCTTTCCGATGAGGATCATCCCAAACCAAATCTCACCTTTGGCTGGGAGATCAACACTCCGACTCATGCTTTCCAGTTGTTTGTGGCAAACTATTCAAATATTATAAATCAGTATAATTTACTTTATAACCAGAATGACCTTACTGATAAGGAATTTCTTGTAGGATTTAATATTACAGTAAGGTTCTAACCGAGTAATAATTCAGGGATGAAGTTATTTATTCTCAGGATATCAGTCCTGCTTTATATTATTTTTCCAATTTCAGCAAAAGCTTTATATTTCTCTGATTTTCAAGCTTCTAATGAAACCCGGGATACTGCAGCTTTTGTTTCTCCATATGAGGAAGAGAATCAGCAGTGCTTCAAATGTCATGGTCAGTCAAAGTATAGCTATATGAATGAGTCTCTTGGCCGAGAAGTAAAAGCAATGATGTTCGCTGAAAGGATCATTAAGAAGAAGGACTTTTACATGTCAAATCACAAAAGCTTCAGTTGTACTGATTGTCATTCAACTGAATATGCTAATTTCCCGCATCCTGGTGAATTAAGGATGGAAGCAAAGCTTAACTGCATCGATTGTCATGGTGGTGATGAGACATATCATTTTGATGACATTACAAGGGAGTATGAACAGAGTATTCACTTCAAGCTGGAGGATGAAGGATTTTCTTGCTATGGTTGTCACAATCCTCATACTTACAGGATAAGCACCAGGACAAGTCATAACCTTAAAGAGACAATAGCTTATGACAATGCAATCTGCCTTGGATGCCATTCTGACTTTAACCGGTTCGAGCTTCTGACTGACAGGGAAGAGATTAACATAATCAGCAGGCATGAATGGCTTCCCAACCAGTCCCTGCACATGGCAAATGTAAGGTGCATTGAATGTCACACAAAAATTAATGAGAACCTTCCTGTCGCGCATCTTATAAAGCCAAAGTCAGAAGCTGTCAAGCGGTGTAACGAATGCCATTCACAAAACTCAATGCTGATGGCTTCTCTTTATAAGTTTGAATCCAGGGAGCAGCGTAAGGATGGATTTTTTAACGGAATAATTCTTAACCAGTCATATGTTATAGGAGCTAACAGAAATGAATATCTGAATCTTCTGAGCCTAATCATATTCGGTGGGATTATCGTTGTAATCCTGGTTCATATATATTTCAGAATTAATAAATAACAATATTTCAATAGACACAAAATGTATCTTTACCCAAAATGGATCAGACTCTGGCATATTCTGAATGCAATCCTGTTCATTATACTTATTGTAACCGGATTAAGCATGCAATACACCAGCGAGAAGGATTATGTTCTTGTGGTAGGATTTGAAGATGCTGTAAGGTGGCATAATGCTTCAGCTATTATTCTGACAGTGAATTATATAATATTTGTTGCCGGAAACATTATCACAAGAAACGGAAGATATTATAATCTCAGAAGAACGAACTTCTTCTCTGATCTTTTCAAGCAGTTGAGATATTATTCCTGGGGTATGTTCCATGGTGAGAAGCACCCTTTTCCTGTAACAATGGAAAGAAAGTTCAATCCGTTACAGAAGGTTTCTTATGTTCTTGCAATGTATGTGGCGATGCCGCTTGTTATCATTTCCGGTATTGGACTGCTCTTTCCTGAAATAGTTGTTAAGGGCTTCATGGGTATAAGCGGGATGCTTCTGACCGATCTTCTTCACATCACAATGGGATTCTTTCTTTCTGTATTCATGCTTATTCATATTTACACATGCACACTGGGAAAGAGACCAGGAACACTTTTCAGAGGGATGATAACAGGATATCATGCAACAGAAGACCATTATGATCTGGAGGGTTGATTTTGTTTGCTTACAAATCAATTCAGTGAAATTTGTTTGAATTAAAAATTTGAGCGTGATGGAAAATAAAGAATCAGGCAACTCTTCGAGGCGAAAATTCCTCAGAAATATGGGATTGGGTGTTGGAGCAATTACTGTAGCAGGAGTTGCAAAAGCAGCTATGACTGAGGGATCTGTGGCAGTCTCCAAATCAGGCAAAATGGTAAAACTTCTTACCACTGAAGGAAAGCTGGTGGAAGTTGATGTGAACGACATTAAACCATCGAAAGAGATTCAGGCAGAGTTAAAGAACGAAGCCAAGAAAGGTCTTCCCAACAGAAAATTTGCGATGGTTGTTGACCTTGCCAAATGTGCAAATGCAAGAGCCTGTGTTGATGCGTGCCAGGAAGGCCATTTATTGCCGAAAGATCATGAGTGGATGAAGATATATATGCTTCAGGATGACAATCTTACCTCCAAATACTGGTTTCCGCGTCCATGTTTCCATTGTGATAAACCAATGTGTGTAAGTGTGTGTCCCGTTGGCGCCACCTATAAGCGCCAGGATGGTATAGTGCTTGTTGATAATCAAAGATGCATCGGCTGTAAGTTCTGTATGACAGGATGTCCTTATTCTGCCCGTGTATTTAACTGGAAAGATCCGGAAGTTGAAGTTCCTGAGGGACATGTATATGATCCTGAAACAAATATTCCTGCTGTGGAGGGAACTGTTGGAAAATGCGTTTTCTGTGCAGATAACCTTCGAAAAGGTATATTACCACGTTGTGTCCAGGCTTGTCCGATGGGAGTCCTGTATTTTGGAGACCTTCTTGAGGATACAGTTACAAATGGAGTTGAAACCTTAAGATTCAGCAAGCTTATGACTGACAGAGCCGGCTACAGGTACAAAGAAGATCTCGGGACTTTGCCCAGTGTATATTATCTGCCACCTTCAAACAGGGAGTTTCCTGTTGAGATGGGTCTGGAAGGAGCTGACGAATCAATAACAGGACGATATAAGCACGTTGGACCCAGGTAGTTAAAAAATAATCTAATCTTCATCAGGATGGAAGCCGACAAAAAACTGATAACCGATCTTACTCCGGAAATTGAGAAGACAAGCATTAAATGGTACATTACCTTTTTTATATTCCTGGTCTCATTTGCTGTCGGGATCTATGGCCTGATACAACAGATCGACAAAGGACACATAGTAACAGGCATGCGCGACAATGTGGTCTGGGGTTTTTATATAGTTAACTTCATTTTTTTTATGGGACTCAGCTATTCCGGAGCACTGATATCAGGAGTGCTGCACCTTTTTCATACCGGGTGGCGTAAACCTATTATCAGGATGGCTGAGCTTATAACTGTTATTTCTCTTGTAATCGGACCATTCTTTATCTTTTTCTGTATCGGACGGCTCGACAGGCTGCACTTCCTCTTTATGTATCCACGGATTCAGTCTCCTATTACCTGGGACGTTATAGCTATATGTACTGACCTTATCGGATGCTTTATCTATTTATATCTTTCTTTCATTGAGGATTTTGCAATATTAAGGGATTATCCGGATCTGAAAGTTGCACCCTGGAAAAAGAAACTTTACAAAATTCTTTCACTGGGCTACACAGGTACTGAAAAACAGCAAAAAATTCTTTCCAGTGCCAAAACAGTGATGGCAGCCATGATCATAGCCATTGCAATTATTGTTTATTCTGTGCTGGCATGGATCTTCGGCGTAACTCTGCAGCCCGGATGGCATTCAACAATATTCGGTCCTTATTTCGTTATCGCAGCGGTGTTTTCCGGAACAGGTCTCCTTATAATACTGATGTGGATATTCAGAAAAGTGTACCATCTTGAAGAATATATCACCAAACGCCATTTTGTGAATGTGGGTGTCCTTCTTACTGTGATAGCGGCATTCTATGGTTATTTCACCTTCAGTGATTACCTTACAAAATGGTACGGGTCAATTAAAATGGACTCAATTCTGATAGATAAGCTTTTCACTGACTATTATTCCCTGTTCATCTTTGCGAACTACATCGGAATACTTCTTCCCGGGATAATTATTGCGTTTCCATGGTTCAGGACTATTCCCAGCATTACAGTTGCTGCAGTAATCGCGCTGCTTGCACTATGGGTCAACCGTTATATAATCGTTATCCCTACACTCGAAACACCGTTCCTGCCTATACAGGATGTGCGTCCTGACTGGATAATGTATTCGCCCACCTGGGTAGAATGGGCGCTTACGCTGGCAGGAGTATCAGTGTTTGCTATGCTTTTTATGCTGGTATCAAAAATCGCTCCTATCATTTCAATCTCTGAAATGCAGGAGAAAGATAAATTCGAGATAATGAAATAATTGGAAAATCATTGAAAGTCATGATGAAACGAATATTCAGTATATCAGCTATAATCACAGTGATGCAAATCCTGGTATTTAATTTATATGCGCAGGATCAGGCTTTAAAGGATTTAGTCCTGGATATGACTCTGACAGAAGTTGATAGTATCAAGACAGTTACTGTCACAGCTCATACTGTTGAAAATGGCAGGGATGTTCCAGTTTCGGGCGAAACTGTAAGCATATTTGTTCCAAGG
>CAYLYN010000024.1:0-33675 GCA_964387565.1 uncultured Rikenellaceae bacterium
ACCCCGGCTCCGCTCCGCGTCGCCACCCCTCCTTCAAAAGGAGGGGAAACTTTATTTTTACATTCTATTTATCTAATAAAGTCATAGTTTGACAGCCATGCCCTGAATCCCCCATGTTAATGCTATTTTTCTTCAATTCCCTTGCCTTGTTCGATAGTTATATACCTGTCGCTCATAACATTATTATATACCTCAACAGTACCGTCTGACCACTTAATTTCGATTGAATCGATTTTTTTATTTTTCCCCAGGCCGATATGCAGTCTTTGATCATTGGCTGACAGGTAGCCTGTAGCCCACTGATTGATAAGTACCTGCTTCATATCTCCCGCCTTTACTGTTACCCTGGCACTTATTGCAGATGCAGGACCCTGCTTGCCTTTAAGCATTAATCCAATCCAGTGATTTGAGTTTCCTCCGTCATTTCTAAGCAAAACCGTCGCAGCTTTTTTATCGACATGAGAGATAACAATATCCATATCCCCGTCATTGTCAAAATCAATTAGTGCCAGTCCCCTGCCCGATCTTTTCTCACCGAAATAGTCTCCCTTTTCCTTTCCGACATCCCTGAAATTACCTTTTCCGTCATTCTCGAGAAGAAGGGGATACTGTAAGATCAGTTCTTCGGCAGTTCCGTTGGCAGCTATTATATCAGGATCACCATCATTGTCATAGTCAAAGAACATACCACCCCAGCTGCCCTTGCCTGCCATATGTTTTGCAATACCGCTCTTTTCAATAATATCTTCAAATAATCCGTTACCTGAATTTCGATACAAAGCACCGTAATCCAGGTCAGTAACAAGGATATCAATAAGGCCGTCACCGTCGACATCAGCCAGCGATCCATGCATTGAACCTGTCCCTGTTCCCTTGGTATTTGCAGCTACCCCGCTGGATACTGCCACCTCCTTAAAGGAACCATTATCGTTCCTGAAAAGATAATTAAAATGGTGGTCATTTGCCTGGAAGATATCAATATCCCCGTCATCATCGTAGTCAAATATGGTCAGTCCCATACATTTTGAATCGGGGTAGTACAATTTATTAGTTACTGTAACATCTTTAAAACTGCCATCAGGTTGCTGTTCATAAAGCATTGAAGCCTGTCCCTTATACTCACTTGGGTGCGGCATAATACCTGGTCCTGCAGTAGATACATATTCCGGGTCGAATGCCAGGAAATTGCCAACCATTACATCGAGCCTGCCATCATGATTATAATCCCAGAAGACAGCACCAATGCTCCACTTAATGAAACCATTCAGTTTCTCTGGTCCCCTTAGTCCAGTTGATTCAGTTATGTCTGTGAAAGTCCCGTCACCATTGTTCCTGTAGAAGACATTGGGTCCGTAATTAAGAAGAAACAGATCCTGGTCTCCGTCATTGTCATAATCAACAGCACTTGCAGCCATTGTCCAGTGCCTGTCATCAACACCTGCTTCAGTGGCAACATCGGTAAATGTTCCGTCACCATTGTTCCTGTAAAGCGCATCAGGCGTATCCCTGAAAACTCTTCCTTCATCATCGGAGATACCTTCAATCCATGTTCCGTTCATCATGAAGATGTCCATCAGGTTATCGTTATTGTAATCAAATATGGTTATTCCGGAACCGCTGCTCTCAAGAATATTAACATAGGAAAAGTCGCCAATTGTATATTTGAAATCTATACCCGCCTGCTTACTGATTTCCCTGAAGGTTGTACCTTTCCTCTGAGCATATGTATGAGTCTGAAAGAAGAATAATGAAAGAATTACAATAACCCTAATGACTTTAATTCCTCCCGGGGGGGGCCCGATAACAAAAACCTTCAACTTAAGCTTAGCTTCCTGGCAGGAATGAATGGAACAAGTTTCCCCTCCTTTTGAAGGAGGGGTGTCCCGCTCTGGCAACAGAGTGGGACGGGGTGGTTGATTTGTTATCGTATCAATGCAATACATTTCATTCATTTAGTAATTTCCTTACCTAACTTTTTTTTCAGAATACTGGAGATAATTCTAATTTCAAACCTTCAACCTTGAATTCCGAGCTCAACTGTAATTATTCTTGTCTTCAATTTTATGTAGTTTATTAAGCCTATAAAATTTGCGGTTCACCGGGCTATTCTGATCAACCACCCCGGCTCCGCTCCGCGTCGCCACCCCTCCTTCAAAAGGAAGGGAAACTATCCTACTACCTCCTTAAGACAACATCCTCAGGAAATCGACTATGTCCCCATGTCATGACAACTAACTGGATCTGCTTGTTATATATATGAAGAAAACTTGTCTTTATCACAACTCAGTCGTTTAACTATCTTGTTTTCTGTGCATTAAGATAGCTGTCCCTTGTAACCACACGAGTGTTGTATTCCCTATGGTATTTAAGAAGCTCAGGATCATCAGGATATTTATCTTTTGCCGAAGGGGGATATGATGACATTCCATGATAAGGCAGGGGTAAAACAGAGTTACCAAAAGCTGTATTCAGATCACCATCCTTAACCCATCCTACACTTCTGATCATAAAATCCCGTTTCCATCCTTCTTTTAACGAAGGCAGTTTTTTCTCATCGAATTTTATTGTGGCTTCATCACCTGCATTTGATATGATATACATATTATCACTTGCTGTAATTAGGGGTAGGACATTGCCGTACCTTGTGTAGTTACCGGGCAGGTCTCTCCATTTAGGTTCTTTCGTCGTTGTTGAATAGTCGAACCAGTGGGGACCGTAGCGGCCTCCTTTCCTGAAGCTTTGTGAGAACCCCCTGTAATGAAGGTCAGCAGAAACAGGTTCCATAACTGTCGAAACAACAGGAGCCTGTGAAAGTCTGTCGGAGAAGAAAACATGATCCCAGTAGATCTCCATATTGGTACTGATTCGAATCCTGTGGTCAGAGGAGAGAAACTTTCCTGAAAGATCAGCAATAACGGTTTTGTCCTTACCCTGGGGAAAGCCCAGGTTTTCAATTACCGTAATCCACTCCCCTTTTTTATTAAGCACCTGAACTACAGGTGGAAAAACCGTAAAAGCCGATGACTGGGATAATGCAAAGTTAATACTGGCATCTGTAGGGAATATCCATCCGTTGAGAAACAGGTAGAGATTTTCACCTTTAGTATTTCCCGGATCAACAACCAGGTGATGCATTCCGGTTGTGCCCTGATACTTTTCCGCTTTAAAGTCGGCCAGGTAATTGTCGTCTTTCTGAATGATATATTCCAGCACATCATCTCCTGATGTTCCAGTGGCAGAGACAGGTTGTATTTTCCTTCCAACAGTATAAAGATTGTATCCTGGGAATGGAGGAGGTGAAAACTGTTCGGGGACAAAAACATCAACTGAATCGGGATGATCAACAGCTACAAGCTGCAGCTGATCAAGATAGATAGTCTCCCATAACTCAGAGGTAACCTGAATTGAATATTCTCCCTTTACCGGCTTAAGCATATCTCCGGGTATTTTCAGGTAATCGTCAGAAGCATCTGCAAAGGCGTAGGCAGTATTTCCACCCATTATCCCGAGCGGCATCCCCAGGGCGCTTCTCCAGAGGATATCTTTTACAAAAACATATTCATCTCCGTTCCATGTATAAAGGAAGGGACAGGATCCCTTAAGTGTCTGGGCTTCAATAAGTGCCTGATCTGTACCCGGGAAGAAAATATTCTGAGGCACCCCATTGGTCCAGGTAATTCTGATAACATCTGCAACAGCCCGGTGACCGATACCAAAATGTATATTCGGATCAGTCACTACCATCGTCTGATACAGATCACCTGATCGTATCTCAACCTTTGCACCAATTCCGAAATGATTGTTTTTGGCACTGCCTGCCCTGAGACCGACAAGCTTCATCCTTATAAAATGGTTAGTATTGCCTCCATCATTTCTCAGGAGATATATCCCTCCATTTAATCCTGCAAGGAGAAGATCCAGGTCACCGTCGTCATTGTAATCAAAAACTGAAACCTGCCGTGCTCCTTTAATGTTTTCAGGAAGCAGTCGTGATACATCGGTAAAACCATCTATTCCATTATTATGAAACAGGAACAAGCCCTTTGCTCCTTCCTCCTGAGGTTCTCCGGCCATCAGAATGTCAAGTGAACCATCATTGTCAAAATCGATAAAACATGCATCATGGATTTTTACTTTTTCTGTAAGAGCAAAGATTTTATTTACCGAGCTATCTCTCACAAAAGTACCCGTACGGTTGTTCCGGTACAGACGATGTTTTCCTCCTTCAAAAGTTGTAATCAGAATATCGAGATACCCGTCATTTGTATAGTCTCCGGCAGAAACTGAGGACGATCCTCCTGCACTCTCCAGGCCGCTCTTCCGGGTATCATTCCTGAATACTCCCATTCTCTGGTTTGAATAGAATATGTCTGACTGGTTTTCATTAGCCACGATAAGATCAATATCCTCATCCTCATCAAAATCACCGAAAACTGCATCGCGGCTTATAAGAGCACCATTTACTTTCTCCATTTTTTCCGACTGGTCTGAAAATGTCCCGTCACTATTATTTCTGAACTGTATATTGGTACTTGATCTCAATTCATAGATATCCAGGTCGCCATCGTGATCAAGATCAACGAAGAGAGCCATATTTCCTCCATTACTGCTGCCTGCCTTAGCTTTTCCGGTGACATCATCAAATGAACCTTTTCCATCATTCCTGTATAAGATATCTCCTTCCTCCTTTAATATATACAGGTCCTGGAAACCATCATTGTCATAGTCAGCAAAAGAAGCAAATGATTCATTACCGGAATGATCTAAGCCGGCAGTGGAAGTTACATCAGTGAATCGCCCCATGTCATTGCTTAACAAATAATGTTTGTATGATGAAGATACCTGGTCGTAGCTTCCTGCATAAATATCAATATCACCATCTCCATCATAATCTGATACTGCCAGATGGGTTAATGGAAGCCTGCCTGCTGATCCTGATCCGTTATAAGCCGGGATTATATCGAGTCCGGCAGATGAAGTCGCATCTGTAAAGGTAATTGCATCCAGTATAGACCTTTCTTCAGAGAATGCCAGCACAGCCTGTTCATCAAAAGAAATAAGGGGAAAACCAATCAGTGAACCACCAGGCCCTTTAAGGTCCATAATCCCGGCCTGGTAAGGTGATGTTACTTTCAGAAAGTTATTGAAGACAGTGAAATTCAGCAATGCATTTTCCAGGTCATTTTTTTTCAGATCGCTTATTGCCTTATCGTAATATTCCACTGCAGGTCCGGGAAATTCAGGAAACTGTTTTCTGAGGATCTCCATCTGTTCTACAGCCTTATCCGGCTCACCTCTCTTTAAAAAATCTTCAGTCAGGCTCAGACGGAGCACAATATTCCCGGGTGCAAGCTGAACCATTTTTTCAAGACAGTTCTCATATTGTTTTTTAGATTCCTCATCCTCCTCTGATGAATATAGTTCACAAAGATCGAACAGACATTTCAGGTGATCAGGAGCAAATGAAAGTGCTTCCTTAAGCTCATTAATTGCTTTGGATTTCTGGTCATTCATCTCATAAACTGTTGCAAGTATAAGTCTGATGTCCGCATCCCTGGGATCGATTTCTACAGCTTTAGCCAACGTTTTTTCAGCCTCTTTGTATTTGCCCATTCTGAGATAGGTAAGACCGAGATTTGCATAGCCAAATTTATCTTTAGGTGCAAGATCGATGAATTTCTCAAACTCCTTTTCAGCCTCTTCAAGCTTGAATTCCTCAAGGTAGGCAAGCCCAAGAGTTTTTATCGATATCAGATCAAGCCCTTTCTGGCTATTTTTATCTCCCGGGCTTTTGCAACCGAACAGAAAAACGAAACAAATTGCAATAAATAACGTATAATATAATATAGTCTTCATTTCCTCTTTGTTAAATTTCAGTAAGGCTGACATAATTAAAATCCAAAGGTAAAAAAATAAACTTCAACATCATTGCATCAGGCCATTAGTACTTATCCTGTTACCTTTTTCATCAAATTTTATTGTACCAGTGGCACCTGAATAATCAGATGACATAAGAGCCTCCATTACAGCGTCACGAATGCCACGGGCTTTAATAACAGCCTGCAGAACGACCTTCATTGCATCAAATGAATAGGCAGCCGCTGCAGTGGGCCATATATTAAATCTGCTAAAGAATTTTACAGCAAATTCCGATTTTTCATGCAGATACCATTTCCCTGATGTAACCAGCAGCAGATCCTCCAGGGCTTCAGGATAATCATACAGAGGAGAAGATTCTCCAAGAAGATCAAGAGATCCATAAATCCGGGTTGAAAAATTTATCTCCTTCAGACCGCAGATAATTTTTTCAGCCTTTACCGGTTCTGTGAAAAGTACCAGGCAATCAGTATTTCTGCCTGTGATCATCGAACAGATTTCCTTAACGTCATAATCAGAATTTTCAAGTACAATAGTCATCGGTTTTACTGAACCTTCCTTTAAAATACTGTTTACAAAACTTCTAAAAGCAGACCTGGCATCATAGTTATTATCCGTTACAAGCGTCAGATTCCCGTACCTGTTCTTTCTTATTTCCATTGCTAGCATCTCTGCCTGCTGGTTGTGGTTAGGCACACAATTAAAGAACCATGGAGTAAAAGCCTGTGAAAGAGTTGGATCGCCCGACCATGCAGAGACAAAACAAACATTGGACTTTGTGGTTGCCTGTTCAACAAGATGAGCATTGCGGCCATCATGAGAACCAACGATAGCCAGCACCTCATCTTTGAATATCATATCAACAGCCTGTTTTGAGCCTGTACCCCATGGCCCTTCCATGTTTTTAATAACAAGTTCAAATTTTTTGCCGTTAAATCCGCCATTGCTGTTTACTTCATCTAAAGCTAATTCAGCTCCATTCTGTGCTTCAACTGATGAAGAGTTTTGAATAAGAAGTCCGATCTTGATGGGATTATTGGTATTAACATCCCCCTGGGCTTGCCCTGAGTTTGCCGAAGGTGGGGTTTGGGGGTTATCCTCACCTCGGAGGGTTGATTGCCCCCCTGCCCCCCTGAAGGGGGGTATTTTCTCGGTATAATACTTATTTTCATGGCAATCCGGTGTTTTACCCCCTTCAGGAGGTACCACTAATCCAGCAGGATTAGTGGCGGGGGCTGACCCCGACTGAAAGGGAATTCCATTTAATAAAACACAGAATAATAATATTGCCGGAATTAAGGATAATAGTCTTTTCATTTTATTACCCGGCAATAAATTACAGGATATCCCTGTCTATAGCAATTGCAATTTTTCTCAAATCACTTACAAGGACCTCAAACTCATGGAGGCTAAGTGACTGCTGTCCGTCACACAGTGCTTTTTCAGGATCATAATGAACCTCCATTATCAGACCATCTGCTCCTGCTGCAACAGCAGCTTTAGCCATGGCCGGAACCATCCATCTTATCCCTGTACCGTGACTTGGATCAACAATGACCGGAAGATGGGTAAGTTGCTTAAGCATAGGAACTGCACTAAGATCGAGAGTATTTCTTGTTGATGTCTCAAATGTTCTGATACCTCTTTCACACAGAATAACGTTACTGTTACCCTGAACAAGTATATATTCAGCAGCAAGAAGGAACTCCTCTATTGTAGCCATCATCCCTCGCTTAAGCAGAACAGGTTTTTTGCTCATACCAACCTCCTTCAGCAAAGGATAGTTATGCATATTCCTGGAACCTACCTGAAGAATATCGGTATATTCCGATATAAGATCAATCTGCCTTGTATCCATGACTTCAGTTACTACAGGGAGGCCTGTTTCGATATTTACTTCCTTAAGCAGTTTCAGTCCTTCTTCTCCCATGCCCTGGAATTTGTATGGAGATGAACGGGGCTTGAAAGCTCCTCCCCTGAGTATTTTAGCGCCACTTCCTCTGACAGATCGGGCTGTAGCATATAATTGCTCCCTGTTTTCAACAGCACATGGACCGGCAATAATCACGACTCCCTTTCCACCCAGATCAATTCCATTGACATTTACAATGGTTCCATCAGGTCGGGTTTCACGACTGACTCTTTCCGGCACTGTAAAACCAGTATTTATCGGAACAGAGCAAACATCTGATTCTGTCATTGCAGTAAAATATATAGATAATCAAAAAAATACATAGTGGACATTATCTGTAACCCTCATCACTGTAACGTGATGCAGGTTTCTTGTAAATTACGTCTTCCTTCTTCCATTCCGGTGCCGGTGAGAAGACAAACTTCCCGTTCTTTACTTCAGCCATGAAGATCGGACGTATATTATTCCATGTTCCGTCAAAGACCAGTTCACCGGTCACACCTTTGTAGCCGTTGGTTATCTTCATATCTGTCAGGACATCTCTTATCTTAGCCCGGTTAAGACCTGCCTTATCAATGGACTGAAGGAGAATATTCATTCCATCATAGGCATGTGCGGCAAAGACATCCGGTTCAATTCCGAATCTCTTCTCATAGTCTGCTTTAAACCTGATAAGTTTGGGATCATTGGCATCAGGATTATACTGGCAGGTGGTCACCATTCCTTCGGCCAAATCACCTGCAAGATCGAGAAAGGCCCTGTTTACAATTCTGTCGGAGGCATAAACCGGCTGTTTCATTCCCATTGCACGTATCTGTTTAAGGATAAGTGCTGACTCTTTTGCATTGCCCCACATAGCAATAGCATCGGGATTTGTTCTTTTGATCCTTTCAAGCTGTGAGGAGAAGTCTGTTTCACCATCCTTGAATCGTTCCTCAACAATAATAGGAAATCCCAGGCGGGTCGCAGTTCGGTTAAAATGAAGCGTCCCAACCCTGCCGTAACGGTTATTTGCCCTGATCATTGCAACCCTTTTATGTCCATCCTGAACATAGATCTTATTGACCATATTATAACTGGACTGTCTGTCATCAGGTATGGTTCTGACTACCCAGGGTATATTGGTTTCGGTAAAAGTAGGATCGGGATCACCTGTGTTAACATTTGGAATTTCAAGCTTTAGTGTTGCCCTGATAGCAACATGCGAATTTATGTCATCAATTGTACCTAACCATGCCCATACACCCTCATCATCCATTGCTACAATTTCATTTGCAGCAGCTCCCCATAAACCGAAGTCGTTATGTACCATCAGTCTATAAGGGATTCCCTTATAGCCACCTCTTTTATTTGCCTCCTCAATAGCCAGCGTTGCTCCCTGAAGCATCTGAGTTCCTTCCCTAACAAGGATGGAACCTTCAAGTGGTCCGAGAAATCCCAGGCGGACTTCTTTCAGTCCTACAGGAAAAGGTTTTTCACGACCTGCACCATAGAATTTCATTGGCTCAAGAAAATGGTACTTGTATGCCTTCATATATTTGTCGTATCCTACAAGTTCATCAGGTACATTGCCATAATTCTGCTTGTAAGGTTGTGCCACCATTGATGATAGTGAGAGGAAAAAAAGAAGAATTATAACAACCGGGACTCTAAGACTTAGTTTCATAATATCTTAATTATTTATTTCACTTTACAAATTGCATAGGCTTCTATCTCCACGAGCAGGGTTTCCCAGCAAAGACGTGCCTGTATACCAGTACTGGCAGGAAGAGGATCAAGACCCAGCCAGCTGTAGAAAGTTGTGCGTATCTTGTTGAATTCTGCATAGTCCCTTTCAATATCCCTCAGATAATTAGTTGTTCTTACTACATCATGCCAGGTCATTTCTTCCGCAGCCAGGAGATTGGTAATATTCCTGTAAGTTCTCCATAGCTGGGCTTTGAAATCACCAATATGCTCAGCCTTTCCTTCTTCATTAACACTTGCCGTACCTGAAATCAGGAGAATCTTATAGTCACCCAGATCAAGCCGGAGCGCCCTGGAAAAGGAAGAAGGTTTCTGGTAGTTATATGCCTCATTTATAATGTGAGGAGCATGAGTAACATGTTTTTCAACAGGCGGACGGACCTTATGTATCTCCGGAATTACTGTTTCAGTTATCCGGTCTTCAGGGCCAAGTATTCCCAGTTTAGTCATTTCAGTGCGTTCACCGTTTGAAAGTTGTGAAAGGTCGATCAGTATTTTCTGTTCAGTCATCAGGTACATTATTTTATTAATTGAGTATCTGGAATCATTAATATGTTTTCTTTGATTTTCTTCGTCTGCCCCGAACCCTAAAGGGTGCGAAGAAAATCAATTACTCCCTTTAGGGACGGGGCAAATAATTGATTTTCAAGCGTTATCAGAATTATTATGTATCATTACCGATTGTCATATTTTGTTATTTTGTTATTGGTTAGTTTATTGTTAGTCTTTTTTTTTCCAGTTACCGATTACCGTCCCGATAGCTATCGGGAACCGATAACTGATTACCAGCTACCACCTACCGCATTACATCTTAATTTTCACTCCGCGGCTCACACCTTTGGAGGTTGCAACCCACATTACATCGTCTTCGCCGTCAACTCCGATTATGAAGTTATGAGCAATTGAGGGATTCTGAGGAATCTCTTTCTTAATACCGCCGGTGGTTATTATTGCCACACCACCCTGATCATTATCATTTTTCTTGTAAGTCACCCAGTTTGTTCCGTTGGTGCTGCTGAATCCATTATCGGTGCACATGTAAGCAACATGACCTTCAGCTCTTAGAAAATTTATAAAATTGCTTGCAAGTCCGCTATCATGATCGAAGTAGCCTTTCCAGTATTTTCCGTCATAGCGGCTCATCCCGAAATATGTAGACACCCATAATACTCCTTCAGACCACGATGTTGCTGTAGTTATGTCATGGACAACACCATCATCGGGTTGTAGATCAATCTCCATAAATCCATCAGGATCAACATAATCCCTGAACTGTTTTGTTTTAGTGTTATATTCTATTACTCCGCCTCCCCAGGCAGCAATAAATATCTTACCGTCACCGGCACATACCCCGTAAGTCCATGGCTCATGCATCGGGGCATTCATTTCAGTGAAAATTTCCCATTCTTTTGTGAAGGTATCATAATGTCCTGCACCTCCGCCTGTTGCGCACCACACATCCCTGCCATCACATATGACCATATATACGAGATCGTTGGGCATACCCGAATTGAACTGGTTAAAAATTTCAAATTTTCCCCCTGCAAGCTTTGTAAGTCCTCCCAGGGTGCCTATCCATATCTCCCCGGTAAGAGGACTATAGTCGACTGACACTACTCCATTATGAGCGAGACCGTCCTTTGTAGTATAGGTTTTCCATTTAGCTCCATCATAAACGGCCAGTCCGTCATGGGTTCCGACATAAACCTTGCCTTCTATAATCCTTACACAGTAGCATTTGTCGGATGGAAGCCCGTCCTTAGTTGTGAAATTCTTCCAGTTACCAAATACAGGTACAGCTTTTGAAGCATCGTCAGGAGAAGGGAGTGAAGGTATCTCGGCTCTCACAAATGCAGCATCATCTGTATCTGATTTTGCCGTGGCTATCCCGGAGTTCTGATTACTATTCCTGTCACTGAGGATAAAACCCAGGGAGATCGCAGCGATTAATATCAGAATCAAGGATGCTGCCCTGAAATAACTGTTGCTAAACATTTTGCTCATATATTCACTTATTAAGTTTCAATTGTTAAAATGATGCCTGATGAGTCTGGGAAGCCTTTTCTTCATAATCCGGCCCCCGGATTGACCTCAGGAAATCAATCAGATCATTAAGATCTATTTTTGTCATATCGCTCGTAAGTCCATGCTTGTCGTCCTTACCATAAAGGGTCCATATCTCCTCAAGTGTTTTTGCCCTTCCGTCGTGAAGATACGGAGGTGAAGCCCAGATATTGTTCAGATGCGGTGTATCAAACAGAATTGAATCGTCACTTAAGGCAAGGGTGCTGACGTCAAATGGCAGCTTGTTTGTGTACAATGGAGCAGGATGACATGTCACGCAACGATTGATCTCAGGTATAAGATTGCCAAAATTATCGTGTGTCCGTTCAAATATCTTTTTACCTCTTTTCTGTCCCTCTGTCAGTATTCCATGTGGATTGTACATAAGATTAGGAGGATAGTCTATACCTCTCATTATATATGCCGATATTGCATCAAGATCCTTATACGGGAATTGTTCGGTTCTGGTGAGAACAGTTGAGAATCTCATACCATCCTGCTTGTAAACAGTCTGGTTCTTGCCGTTCCACTTGAACGGAGGTGTATCACCAATATCTCTTAATGACTGTGTATTGGTTACATTCCTGCCCATATCCTTGGAGGCCATGTTATATACAAGCCCGTCTTCATGTTCATCGGGATGGCAGGTATAACATGAATACTGATTCTGGAATGTTCTCCCTGCATTGTTCAGAAGCCTTCTGCCTCTTCTGAGCATTGTTACTTTTTTATCTTTACCAAGAGGGATATTGCCGGTATTTTCAAACGTTTCTGTGTTTATTACTGCTATCCTGTCGGCGAGGTGTTCTGCTACATATAACAACCTGCCATCAGGTGAAAGTGCCAGCCCCTTCGGATTTGCTCCTGTTGGTATCCTTTTAGTAACATACCTGCTGCTTACTCCCAGATGATTCGACCAGGTACTGAGTTGTTCAGGTGTTGACTCAGCGATTAGCTTTCGTACCGAATCAATATCCACCACGGTAATACAATTAACACCGGAGCTTGAAATAAATGCTTTCTTCCCGTCAGGAGTAACTACAACATCGTAGGGATCTGAATAATAGGCATTAGGCTCATCTGTCAGAAGCTGAATGATCCTTCCGTCTCCATCCTGCTCAATAATACCAATACCATGGTTCATCATCCATCCCCGCTCGACCTGGAGTGTGGGCAGAAGGTTTTTAGGCCTGATCAGTGTAACTATTGCAAGGTCGCCTGTGGGAGTGAAATCGACATTCTCCATCATATATGCCGACTCCACCCGGAGATATGACTTTACACGTTTCGATTCATCATTAATCACTGTCAGTTCCGTGGCCATCGGCTCTCCATAGGGGACTATAATGGCACGCCGTGCCGTGACATAAAGGTCACTTCCATCAGGGGAGAGACTAGCATTCGTCGGATTATTACCTGTTGGGAGCCTTTTAACCTCAAGCTTTTTCTCTAAATCAATAACTGAAAGATCCGAACTATAGGAATTTACAGCATAAATAAATCTCCCGTCAGAGCTGAATGTCAGCCCGGCAGGTCCGTTACCTGTCAGAAGCGTATCTACAACTGAAAGCTTTTCCATATCTACCACCGAGATATTATCAGACCACTGATTGCTGACATAGGCATACTTCCCCTGTTTGTCGATCAAAACAGCATATGGCTTTTGCCCGACCTTAATCTTTTTAACCACCTTCCCCTGTTCAGTATCGGCAACAACAAGCAAATCAGCATCATTAGCAGTAATAAACAACCTTTTTCCGTCGCCTGAAACTGCAATGTTCATTGGAGAATAATAATCGCGGTTTACAATTTTTGAAACAAGCGGAGACTTGGAAATATATGCATGACAATTGGTGCATGTAAGTGGGTGGTCGTCTGTGGCAGTCTTATAGTTTACATGTGCTCTTGCCCATTTTTTTCCCGGTATAAAAACAAGAAGCAATACAATGATTAAAATACCAGATGTCAGAAATACTTTTTTCATTACATATTATTATTCCAGTTCAATCTCTTTTTCCTTAATTCCTGTTATATGTACCGGAATGGTTACCGGATCCTTGCTGACTGCTTTTGCATAACGGTTGGCAGGGACCATTTCATTATCCTCATGACAACCAATGCATCCCCGTCTTTCGTTGGGTCTGAGCCAGTACCAGCCTCCCGGACCATTCACTGTTTTCCCGTTTTTATCCATTGTCCTTATTCTGAAAGGCATATCAGCAGCCAGTTTAAGGTAAACAGATCCGTCACCTTCAACTTCCACCACACCAAGGGATGAGTCAATGCCTATCACCTCAATACGATCAGCATGGGGAAATGCAAAGCCTGTCTCGGGGGATGTCATCCCTGTTACATTGATGTTCTGACATAGCAGCAAACCAGTTTTCACACCTGGATCAACTTCACTCGGAAGCTTGCGCGGCCTTTCATGAACAGCTACTTCCACTGCTTCAATTATCTCTTTACCTGGCTCACTGTAAATAAGGTTGCCGACCGACATTTTACCCGGATCAAATTCATAAAGTCCGAACTGTCCATTTTCATCAGGCCGGAACGTGACAAGCAGCATTCCCTTTTTCAGGGGAAATACCGTTCTGTAGTCTCCGGATGATGATTGTGTCAGCTCTGTTCTTGAACTAAGCGGCCTGTTATATTTCACTGAAATGATTTTTCCAGGACCAGATCCGGCTTCAGGAGATTCTGTAAATACTATCATCTCTGACCCTGTTTCCCAGGGTCTGCTCAGGATTTGACTCCCTTTTTTACCTTTATAAAACAGCTCTGACTTGGTCCCATCCGGTCGCATTACCATCATTTCAGTTTCATCCTTTGCGGGATACACCTGGCGGCTTATAGTTATTATCCGTCCGTCCCTGAGCACCGATGATGCAAAATAGGTATGAGGATTGAAGGTTATTCTTTTGAGGTTTTTACCGTCAGTATTACATGTAAAAAGAGCATGTTCCGATCTGAGCGAATCACCCCTGAGGTAATTACTGAATACAAACATGTTCCCTGGAAGATATGCAGGATCGACTGAATTTCCGGAGGAGAATGTAAGCTGCCTCGATTTTCTTTTCCTGAGATCCATTTCCCATATCTGCCATGGTTCATCCTCAGATTTCTGACCTGCAAAAAGGATATGCTTACCGTCATATGATACTTCCGGTGATCTGGCTGAATAAAAATCCTCAGTAAGTTTCAGAACTTTTGATGATGGCTTAAAGGGATCAAGTGCCACAAGACCGGTGCGGGAAACATAACGCCATGAGTCACCTGAAATAAAATCAGGCTTCTCAACCCTGACATCGCCAACAGTAATTATGATCATTCCATCCATCGGATTTCTTCCGCAGGCTGTTAAGAAAATAACAACAAATGAAACCAGCAGGTTTTTAATAAAGGATATGTTTAGAGAAAGTGACATTGTTAATTCAGGAATTATGGTTCTTTTACTGTCAGTAACTGGTTTGCCTTTGTATTTTCAATCACCTGTGTTTTTCCTGAGGGCCATTTTATTTCAATTGTTTCAACTACCTCATTCTTCCCTAATCCGAAATGCATTCTGTGATCATTCTGTGATAAATATCCTGTTGGTCCCTTCTGCTGAGCTGTCTGTGGCTTCCCCCCGGATATAATTTTTACCCTCGCCCCAATAGCATCCCTGTTACTGGTGGTTCCAATGAGTTCCAGCATCAACCAGTTGTTAAGGTTACCTTTGTTGTTGCGCAGGAAGGTTCCCCTGCTGTTCAGGTTTGCAATATAAATATCAAAGTCTCCATCATTGTCATAGTCACCCAGGCAGGCTCCTCTTCCAACAAATTCCTCGTGGAAATATTCACCAAGGTTATTGGATATATCCTTGAATTTTCCATCGCCAAGGTTATCGAAAAGCTGATCCTCATGGCCGTAAAGATGCTTTAAAGCTCCATTGGTCTTGAAGATATCCATATCACTATCGTTATCATAGTCTACAAATGAGGATGTCCAGCCCACGAACTGACCTGCAGCCATGGCTATTCCGGCAGGATAAGAACGATCAGCAAAAACTCCGTTACCGAGATTCTGGTAAAGCGAACAATATGTATCATCCGATACAAACATATCCATCAGTCCGTCATTGTTGTAATCGGCAAAATCGACAGACATGCTTACTGTTGCCTCACCGGCCTGACTGAATGCGGTGCCTGACATAGTACCTCTGTCAGAGAATCTTATCCCCTGGTCATTATGCCACAAATAGTTCAGGGTATGGTCATTGGCCACATAAATATCCATCCAGCCGTCATCATCATAGTCGATGGCTCCTACCCCCATCGCTCTCCCGTCCAGGTCCATAATGCCCATCGCTTCAGTTACATCATCGAATGTCCCGTCCCCGTTATTATGATACAGATAATCACGTTCTGCATCATAAGCCATTGGCCCCGGAAATCCGTCGGGAGCATAGTAATATTTATAATCAGGATCGAAATTAAGATAGTTACCTATGTATATATCAAGGAAACCGTCAAGGTCGTAATCAAACCAGACAGCGCCAATGCTGCATTCCTTCTGCCCTGCCACACCGGCTTTCCGTGTCACGTCAGTGAAGGTTCCGTTTCCGTTGTTCCTGTAGAGGACATTCGGGCCGTAGTTACTAAGATAAATATCAGGAAATCCGTCATTATTGAAATCACCTATGGAGGCACCCATTGAATACAAAGGATTATCAATTCCGGCTTTACGTGAAACATCCTCGAAGGTACCGTCACCATTATTCCTGTAAAGGTAATTGTGTGAAGGCTCTCCGGGCTTTTCGCCATGACTGAAACCATCTATCCAGGTGCCGTTACACAGGAAGAGGTCGATAAATCCGTCGCGGTCAAAATCAAGAAATGAAGCTCCTCCTCCGCTCGATTCAATAATATTGTTAAGGTGCTCCGTCCCGTTTCCGATAGTATGTACAAATTCAATCCCGATCTGCAGGCCTATCTCCTGAAAGAAATCAGCACTGGCTGGCGGAGCAATAAATGTTTTCTTTTGATTTCCGGTACCTGATTTGCATCCGGAAAGCATCAGCAGAAACAGAAATAATACGGTGAAATTTCCAAGGATATTTACATGATAGTAAATACTTGTTTTTGTTTTCATAATGTCAGGTCGGTTGGGTATCATTACAAACTTATCTATTTCCTGAGTTAAAAATATCGTGAAAAAAACTTTAACATTCCGATAAGGTTTTTTTAAGAGTATTTTAAATATTGAATCCTAATGCTTAAAATAATTTAACATATTTTAAGATTTGAACAGACGCAACCTTTACCTCTGTGTCTTCTGCCACAGATTACTCTTTTGCTAAATATGACACAGATTGAATATGTTTTATAAAAGTTGCTAAATTTGTATTACACCATAATAATGATACTTCTTTACCTAACCAATTATATGATTATCAATATGAAAAACATTACTCAAAAACCAGGGATATTGTTATTACTGATTCTGACAATAAACATTACAGTCTGGTCACAACCAGGCTCAATGCTGCTAAAGGTTATTGTATCACCAGATCATAAAGACTGGACTTATAAGGTAAACGAAACGGCTAAATTCACCGTACAGGTTTTTAAGAATGGCAACCTGCTCGACAATGCTGTAATCGATTATGAAGCAGGACCTGAAATGTTACCCGACATTAAGAAGGAGGGGGTGTTACTGAAGAACGGGAAAACAGAATTTACAGGAACTATGAAGACACCCGGATTTTACAGAGTAAGAGTATGGGCTGTCGCTGACGGAAAAAGATATGAAGGTCTGGCAACAGCAGGATTTGAACCGGAAAAGATCGGGCCGACTGTTAAAGATCCGGCGGATTTTGATACTTTCTGGAGCAGTGTTATTTCAGAAGCAAGGAAAACTGACCTTGACCCTCAGATTACACTTATGCCTGAAAGATGCACCAGTGAAGTAAATGTTTATCATATCAGCTTTCAGAATGATGCTCCCGGCTCAAGGATCTACGGTATTCTTGCAATTCCTAAAAAAATTGGCAAATACCCCGCAATACTAAGGGTACCCGGGGCAGGCATCAGACCATACCAGGGAGATACAAGGAGTGCATCGGAGGGAATCATAACACTTGAAATCGGGATTCATGGTATACCTGTTATTCTTGATCAGCAGGTATATAATAACCTGATGGCAGGTGCGCTCTCGTCATACTGGACTATACGGATGAATGACAGGAATACCCATTATTATAAAAGAGTCTTCACAGGGTGTGTAAGGGCAGTTGATTTCATCTATTCTCTTCCTGAATTTGACGGAAAAAATATAGGGGTAACAGGCGGCAGCCAGGGAGGTGCACTTACTCTTATTACGGCAGGACTTGATAAGAGGATCAAATATATGGCTGGCCTTTATCCGGCTATGTGCGATGCTACCGGCTACCTGAATAAAAGAGCAGGTGGATGGCCTCACTACTTCAGGTCTAATGAACCTAAACCTGGCGAGGTTGAAACTCTTGCCTATTTTGATGTTGTCAATTTCGCAAGAAGAATAACCATTCCCGGATATCTTACCTGGGGCTTCAACGATGTTACCTGTCCTCCAACATCAATGTATTCCGCCTATAATGTGATCACTGCACCCAAAGAACTGCATCTTTACCTGGAAACAGGACACTGGACCTTCCCGGAACAAACTGAAGCTTTAAATAAATGGCTGATCGGCAAACTTAAAGGGAAATAATTTAAGATCAACAACATTCCGGTGGTATATAAAATCTCACTTCTAATTGCATTACTGCTTCAGGCGGGAGGTGAATGTTTTTGTCATAACCAGGAAGATACGACACTGACATCCTCTTCATTCAACAGTGTATTCATGACGGAGGAGATGGTAAAGAATTTCAGACATAATGCCGGGAATGATCTTCTGACAGGTAAAATCATTAACGAAATAACTGAAGCAGCAAAGCCCTGGCTTTCATTCACTGAAGATCAGTTATGGGAGATGATGTTTGGTAATACCATCCGAAGATCATGGATGGTATGGTCTGACGGGTACTGCCCCTCGTGCAGGAAAGGAGTCCCGATGTATCAATGGTTAATGGATCCATTCAATAAACCATGGAAAGTAACCTGCCCCCACTGCATGGAAGATTTTCCAAAGAACGATTTCGGGAAATATTACCTATCAGGCATGGATGAACATTATGTTTTTGATCCTTCGAAAGCTGACAGATCATTGCTCTTTAACACAGAACATCCTGAAAAAAGTGATCCTCTTCATGAATTCGGTGTTGATGACGGGGAGGGATGGGCAGCCGATGGCCACAGATGGCGTTTCATCGGAGCCTATCTCATATATGGACAATGGAAGAGGCTGATTATCCAGGGTATAATAAACCTTTCAGAAGCCTATACAGTTACTGGTGATGAAGAATATTCCTATCGTGCCGGAATACTTCTTGACCGGGTGGCTGATCTTTATCCATCTTTTGACTTCAGTAAAGAGGGCCTGGTATATGAAAATCCCGGATTTGCAGGATATGTTTCAACCTGGCATGATGCATGCCAGGAAACACGTCAGCTAGCCATCGCATATGATATGGTCCGAAAGCAATTGTCAGAAGATAACAGATTGTCTTCATTTCTGGCTGAAAAGGCAGATAAATACAATTTAGTAATTTCAAAGAGTACACCCTCAGGTGTTGTTGCCAATATTGACAATGGTTTACTGTCAGATCCCCAGAAAAACAGATCAAAAATATACAGTAACTATCCCCAGAAAGACATGACCCTGGCTATCCTGAAAAATATTGCGGGCAGACCCGGGGACAGGGATAGTGTTCTGATTATCCTTGATAGTTTAATCAAGGTATCTACCGCAGTCGATGGTCTCACAGGGGAAAAAGGGCTGACAGGATATTCTGCCTACGGAGCTGCCCGCATGGCTGAGGTTCTCTCTTTATTCAGCCGTCCTGATCCGGGATTTTTAAAAAGAATGATCTCCATGCATCCCGCGATCATAGATATGTTTCGGTTCTATATCGATGTCTGGAGTGGTATGAAGTACTATCCGAACATCGGTGATTGTGATGGCTTTGCTCTTCCTGATTCCAACTACAAAGGATTGGTTTTACGATCAGATCCGGGGTTAAATCCATCGATGTACAGTTTTCTGTGGAAGCTGTATGAAGAGACAAAAGATCCTGCTTTTGTACAGGTGATGTATCATGCCAACGGCAGGAAGAGTGAAGGACTTCCTTATGATATTTTTAGCTCTTCCCCTGAAAAGATAAGGAGTAGGATTGATAAAGTTGTCAAAAAGCATGGATTGTTCCCGGAAACAAAAAGTGTGAACAAAAAAGAGTGGCATCTTGCAGTTCTGAGAGATGGTACGGGAGAAGCTGAAAGGGCACTCTGGCTGGATTATGATGCCGGAGGATACCACTCACATGCTGATGGTCTGAATACAGGGCTTTTTGCCTATGGACTTGATCTTCTTCCCGATTTTGGATACCCTCCTGTTCAATTCGGGGGATGGGAATCCGGTAAAGCAAACTGGTACAAAATGACAGCGGCGCATAATACTGTGGTTGTTGACGGAAAGAATCAGAATAACCTGGCTGGGTCGTATAATGAAAGAAAAGGCTTTCAGGGAGAACCTGCAGGCAAAACAACTCTCTGGGCAGATGGCATCACGCTTAAAGCCGTAAGGGCTGAATTACCAGAAGCATACGACATTCAAAAGTATGAGCGTTCTCTGGCTATGGTAAATGCAGGAAATGATGATTTCTATGTAATTGACCTTTTCAGCATCCATGGAGGAAATGATCATGCAAAAATGACCTATTCCGCTTTTGGAGAAGTGTCAGCAAAAGGATTAAATACTGCACATTCGAAAGAATACGGCTATGGTACGATTTTAGAAAAGTTCCATACAGACACAGCTCCTCAACCGGGGTGGTATGCTGACTGGAAAATAGATGACCGGTTTAATATGAGCTCTAAATATGGAGATATACACCTGAGGCTTACAGATCTCTCTGAAGGAGTAACTGTTTCTCTGGCAGATGCATGGATAGTATCCGGTTTCAATGCAACTGAAGGAGAATGGATACCATCAGTGGTTACAAGAAGAATCGGACATGACTCCATGCTGGTTTCTGAGTTTGTATCGGTTATCGAACCTTATTGCAGCAAACCGTTTATTTCCAGTTCTGACAGAAAATCAGCCGGTAATGGCTATACTGCTGTTGAGATTAATCTTGCTGATGGAACCAGGGATCTGTGGATAACAGGCAACAGAGAGGAAAAACAGTGTGAGTTTGAAGAGTCCGACGGGAGCTTCATCAGGTTCAAGGGTGACATGGTTCTGATAAGGAGGGATGCATCCGGTGGCCTGAAAAGTGTTTCATTCACCATGGCAGAGTATTTGTCAGTCGGAGAATATAACTTTTCACTGATTCAGTCAGAAGAATCAGTAGAACTGAGTTTTCCGGAAAAGAGACCGGTGCTACTCTCCGGGAACAGGGAAATCATCAAAACTATCAGCTTCAGAGGAAACCCTGTTTCTATTTCCAGCCTGGCCAGGAATAAACGGTAGCATAATTTGACTCATTGTAAAGGGGCTGTCTTACCGGTTTATATACCTTTTCCCCTTTGAAAGGTTTGTCCTGAGTGTATATCCATATTGATTCAGTGTCCCATACAATAAGTTCATCTCTCGGATCACCTGTCATATCATGCACCATCCAGGCAAGGTCAGGATGACCATCATCAGGAAACATGACTACTCTCCTTCCCCATCCGTCAATCAGCCCGCCATTGATGTGATCCGGGGTAAGAAAAATAAACTCAGTACCATCACCGCGCCAGTTAACAGGTTGAACAGGCGAACCGGAATGTATTAATTCGAAGCTTGTTATCTCATCGCCCGAACTATTGTAAAGTGTTATCATTCCCGGCTCCCCCCAGAAGTTTATGTTGCATAATTCCAGGCCTGGAATATCAGGCCTGAACTGTCCTATACTGGGTGTCTGTGCATGACCGACACGGTGGTGTTTCATTATTTTCCCATTATCATCTGTCAGCAACACACCGTCATCGCTTCCTCCTATAAATACCATATCAGGTTTTCCGGAAAGAGTGAAATCGCCCACACAAACACCGTCAGAATGTTCACCCATAAGTGAATCAAGTGACCACACTATTTTTCCTGACGGGTCAAATTTGGTATAGCCGATATAAATCTCATCCTTTCCGTCTTTGTCTGTGTCTTTAAAGAATGGAAAATGGCCAAGGTTTGCAGAGGCGGTCCAAAGCAGCCTGAATTCATTTGTATAAGCCCACAACCGGGTATGCCTGTCTTTTATTATTACATCCACCGGTCTGCCTGTTCCCCTCAGGTCGGCAAATGAAAAACAATCAACATTCAGGTATGGCAGCAGATCCCTGCGGTAGTAATGCTTGTATTCCTGCCAGGATGTTTCACCTGGCAATATAGCTGATGATGGTACAGGATAACGAGCTTTCTCTTTGCCTGTATTACCTTCAAGTATTTTTATCCATTCACCCTGAGCCAATACTATTTCATTTTTTCCATCTCCATCAATATCATGAATCTGCACTGCTACATCATAAGAGAGCCAGGCATGTCGGGGATCCGGCTTTCCGTACTGCCATAGGATCTTTCCATCCTGGGTGATAGCAGTAAGGCAGGTAATCTGGTTATAGTTACTTCCAAAAAAAGGCATATTCTGGACTACAAGGAAGTCAAGTTTCCCGTCACCGTCAAGATCACCAAGCCTCATTGCCTTTGCTGCACCAAATCCTTTTGTGCTTATTTTCTTCCATACAACAGGTCTGGGATTATCTGACCTCAGGGCCTGAAGTTCTTTTTCCCCGGAACTTTTTTCAGCAAGATACTTCTCGAAATCTTTCCTGTCAGTTGTTACCCTCACCTCATGAAAGGCAATTGGAGACGTTGCAAACAGACCGATTTTACCTCCTTCATAACGGCTGTTGTTTACATTGAAAACCTGTTTACCATCAATAAAGCACTTAATATTCTGACCGGCAGTTACAACACTGAATTTATATGATCTAAGGGGATCTGTGGGAAACATTCCTGAAGCAAGCTCATTCCATCCATCCTCTCTGAAACCTTTCTCCCCGTCACGGTAACGAAGAGTAACTCTATTATCGGTATCAATTCCAAAAAGATAATAGTGACGGCCATCCTGATACCTGAAAATTATTCCGTTCAGATCACTCCGGTCGAGCGGTGTCAGATTTACCTCAAGATTATAATCTTTCCAGAGCCTGTCACCATAACAAAGTATCGGATATATGAATTCACTGGTCCATACTGTTTTATTATACCCTAGGTACCGGAGGGAATGTTTACCATCCGATTCAAAAATATACCATTCCTCAGGTCCCCTGTTATTAACAATATCCCATCCGTCAGTAAAATGCCTTGGGACAAAGTGATACTCGGGAAAACCTGATGCTGCAAATTCTCCGAACTTACCCGGCCTGATTTTAGAGAAATCACAGAATGCCAGTTCATTCTCTGACAGTGTTAAGGAAGCGAGGAGAAGTAATAATGAGTTTAATATGATCATATGGTTGAAGAGATTAGATATGAGATATGAGATTTATACACCAAAAACCCAGGAAGGGACTTCCATTCTTGCACCCTTTGTCGGATCCACTATCTGGTTTATCCTTAGCTTACCGGTAAGTCCAACAAGCAGTCTGGCTTCCTGTTTAGTACGGCCGGTCTTCAACTGTAAAAGCTTTACCATATCATCAGTAGCCTGCCATGCGGCATTTTCAAGATCCCTGTCAGCACCCAGTGTTGAAAAATAGTCATTTCTAATAATTACAGGTCGATCGGACAATGATTCAGGCAATTTGCGGAATCGGATAATTGCCTCAGCATCTGTTTCTATTCCCTGACCTGTTACCTCCCCGTCACCCTGTAACGCATGTGCATCGCCCATACCAACAAGGGCTCCCCTTACTCTGCTCCTGAATACAACTGTGCTCCCTGCGCGCACCTCCCTGCAATCCATGTTGCCTCCTGTCTCTCCGGGGGCCCTGGTGTCAACAGTTCCTTCAGCAGGTGCTATACCAAGGCAACCCAGCATAGGTTCGATCGGCAGTTTAAGTGAAGGGGAGAATTCGGCAAAACCATCTTTAAGCTCAAATATCCTGCCGCTGCAATATCCCCACTCGCCTGTTTTTATATCAAGGATATCAATTGCAAGCGCCTCCCCCGGTTCAATGCCTTCAACATATATTGGCCCGGTCTGGGGATTTATGATACTGTCAGGTTTTGATTCTGTAAATACTCCTTCCCTTGTTACCAGTCCCGGCATCCCGTGAGACATCTCAACAATTACCAGCTCGTTGAGACTGACATTATAGGCAGGTTTCATTTCTGGTTTCCAGACAGTAAACTGACGGTCGGCTTTTAGTCTTCTGAGCCCGGTGGTCTGAAGTTCTTTTATCCAGTTGCCTGAAAAACCTGCAAGTGCGGGTGCTAACATCATTGTCTTTAAGAAACTGCTCCTGTCCATCTTCTTTATCATTTGATTTCATGCAATTTAATAGAATAGATCATCATGTCAAAATATGAAAATAAAAATCCCTGTGAACAAGAATAGTTAATATCTTTAATCTGCTAATTTCTTAAACATTGTGATCCCGACACCTGGCTATCGGGACTTTGTGCTCTTTGTGTATAAAAATTAAATTATAAATGAAAAAAGCTCTTTCCATTATCGCATTTCTGGTCCTGGCACTCATTTCATGTAAGCGAAATGATGTATCACTTTATGTCGACCCCAATATTGGCAGCGTGGCGCCTCTTCTGACAACGAAGGTACCTACTGTGCACCGTCCACACAGCATGGTAAGGGTGTTCCCGATAACAAAACCAGGCCTGAACGACCGTTACCTGAGCGACAGGATTTACGGTTTCACAGTAAATATGCCGGCTTACAGGATGGGCTACCTGACCGAACTGATGCCAACAACGGGAAAACTGCAGTTGAACCGTAATGAATACGCTTCGATGTATGATCATGCACAGGAAGAGGTTCATCCCTGGTATCACAGGGTACTGCTTGAGGATTACGGGATAACAGCTGAATGGACCACAACAGAAAGAGCGGTCATTTACAGGTTTGATTTCGGGGATAATGATTCCTGCAATATTTTATTCAGATCATCAAACAATTCAGCTTTCAATGTAACCGGAGACAATATTATCAGCGGATGGGAGGAATTTGAAAAGACCAGGCAGTTCTTCTATGCGGAATTCAGCCGTCCCTTCGATAAAAAATCTTCATTCCGACAGGGTGTCACAGGCACAGAAACCTCTTCATCAGGAAGAAACAGCGGTATTATTGCAACATGGCTCTCTTCGGGTCATCCTGTTGAAATAAGGATCGGTATCTCTTATATTGATGAAAAACAGGCAGCTGCAAATCTGAAGAAAGAAGCAGGAACAAAGAATTTCAAGGAGATAAAACAGGAAAGTCATGATATCTGGTCTGCAGCCCTTGGAAAGATTAAGGTTAAAGGAGGAACAGAGAGACAGAGGAGAATATTCTACACATCGCTGTACAGATCGATGGAAAGAATGGTCAATATCTCTGAAGATGGCAGATACTTCAGCGGTTATGATAAGAAGGTCCATACAGATACGATCCGGCCATTCTATGTAGATGACTGGCTTTGGGATACTTACAGGTCGCTTCATCCACTGATGCTTATTCTCGATCCGGAAAGACAGGCGGACATGGTTGAATCGTATATAACAATGTATGAACAGGGCGGCTGGATGCCGGGATTTCCACAGTTCTACGGCGATTTCCCTGCAATGATCGGATTCCATACTGCCCCTCTGGTCTGGGATACATGGCAAAAGGGGATAAGGAATATTTCAATTGAAAAGGCATATGAAGGACTCCGGAAGAATGCAATGGAAGGAACCATGTTGCCATGGAGAATGGGTCCGGGTTGTATACTCGACAGTCTCTATCATGTAAACGGATGGTACCCTGCCCTGCCCGAGGACAGTATTGAAACGGTCCCAATGGTTCATGATTTTGAAAAACGGCAGGCAGTCGCCGTAACTCTTGAGCATAGTTTTGATGACTGGTGCCTGGCCCTGCTGGCAAAGGAACTGGGGAAAGATCATGACTATGAATTATTCATGAAACGTTCAAAAAACTACATGAATGTTTTTAATCCGGCCAATGGATTTATGGCACCCAGGATGGCTGACGGCAAATGGATTGAACCTTTCGATCCCCAGCTATCGGGGGGAATAGGGAGCAGGTCATTCTATGCTGAAAACAACGCCTGGACCTGGAATTTCAGTGTGCAGCAGGATATACCTCATCTTATAGAAATACTGGGAGGCAATGATGCTTTCGTGAAACGGCTTGATCAGCTTTTCAATGAGCCCACAAGAGTTTCAAAGTGGCAGTTCATGGGACAATTTCCAGATGCAACAGGACTTAACGGTATGTTTGTTGCGGGTAATGAACCGTCATTCCATATTCCATACCTGTATAACTATGCGGGACAACCCTGGCGCACACAGCGGAGAATAAGGGAAATCATGGATATGTGGTTTGATGATAAGCCTATGGGTATACCCGGAGATGAGGATGGAGGGGGATTAGGTTCATGGTATGTTTTTTCTGCAATGGGATTCTATCCTGTGACACCCGGAAGCGGAGAATATGCGATCGGAAGTCCGTTTTTTGAATCGGTGAAGATCGAGCTTCCTGATGGGAAGAAATTTTCAGTTGTGGCCAGAAACTGTTCATTTAAAAACAAATATATCCAGTCTGCTGCCCTTAATGGGAAAGAGCTAAACCGCCCGTTCATCAGTCATAACGATATTATGAATGGTGGCAGATTAATGTTGGTCATGGGTGAAAAACCCAACAAAAACTGGGGAGCAGAATAAGAAATCCTTTAAACACAGAGGACACAAAGAAAAATTCGCAGAGGACACAGAGGAATAATTTGTATTTACTCAGTGACCTTTGTGTAATCCTTCGTGTCCTTTGTGGTTAAAAAATATTAATTATCAAATTCTACTTCTTTGCCAGTTAGACGGACACGTCCGTTAAGTACCTGAGTGAACTGAGGATCGAGATAGCCTTTAAAGCCCGGTTGTTTCCCCCCGACTGAAATAGTGAAATATCCCGGCTCAATTACTCTCTTGTCTTTATTATTGATAATTGAAAACTGCCGGGGTTCAAGTGTGAAATCCACTATCCGGCTCTCTCCGGGTTTAAGTGTTATGCGCGAAAAACCCTCGAGCTGCCTTATCGGTCTGGGTGTTGATGCTTTTTCATCAGTCAGGTAAAGCTGAACTACTTCGTCACCTTCCACCATGCCGGAATTAGTGACAGTAACACTGATCCTGACCTTTTCACCTGCAACAGCATTTTGCGGGATAACCAGGTTACTGTAACTGAATGAAGTATAGCTAAGACCGAAGCCAAAGGGATACAGAGGTTCCCGTGTAAAGTATCTGTAGGTCTTTCCCTGCATATCATAATTCTCAAAAGCCGGTATCTGGTCAATTGATTTATAATAGGTTACAGGAAGTCTTCCCGCAGGGTTATAATCCCCGAAGAGTACATCTGCAACTGCATTGCCTCCCTGCTGGCCTCCGTATCCGGCGAGGATTACAGCTGAAGCTTTCTCTTGTGCCTTATTGACAGACAAAGCACCGCCGTTTGCAAGTATAACAATAACGGGTTTGCCTGTAGCTGTTATTGCATCAAGCAACTCTTCCTGAACTACCGGCAGGTTCAGGTTTGTACGATCCCCTCCGCTGAATCCTTCAATTTTAATAGGCATCTCCTCTCCTTCGAGCCTTTGAGACAGGCCAAGGACAAGCACGACTGCATCAGCCGCACTGGCAGACTGAACGGCCTGTTCCAGCATTTTTTCCCGCGGTTTCGCCCAGAGGAGCTTCATATCGGCATCTCCTGAATAGTTTCTGTACAAAACTTCAATCCTGTATTTCTGACCTGCTGTCAGTTCAGCAGCACGTTCAGTATGAAAAGCATGATGCTCCCCCCGGTATTTGATGAAGCTCTTGCCATCCAGCAATATCTCATAACCTGACGATCCCCATCCTCCAATATGATATGTACCTGATTCAGGAGGCACAAGATATGTTGTCCATTTTACACCGAAATCATCATCTGGCATGTCATTTCGTGGGGAAAGGTTTTCCCAGTAGAAATTTATATTATCGTCAGTCCGTGTGAACAGCGGTTCACCTTTCATGTCCCTGTTGTTGAAATACTCACCTTTTGCGCCCTGCCTTCCATCTTCTGTCTGCAGGTATCTTGATGGTATGATTGTCAGGTTGTGAATACCATCTGCAAGGTCAGAACCTTCGGCATAGACCACCTTGGTATCGGGCAGGACTTTCATTTTAACGCCTCTCAATACAGTTACCGGATCTTTCGGTATGCCATTATAGTTGCCTATCAGAGATTCGAAATTATCGGCATTCGGACCAATCACGGCTATTGTTTTTATACTCTTTTTAAGAGGAAGTATATTATCCTGGTTTTTCAGAAGTACTATTGATTTCTGTGCGGCATTTCTGGCAAGTCCGTTGTTATAGTCTGAACAGTTAACGAAGTACGGAATTGACGCATAGGGAACCATTTGCTCCGGATCGAACATTCCCAGCATGAATCTTGCCGTGAAAACTCTTTTAACAGCCGTGTCGATATCTGCCTCTGTTAAAAGACCTCTGTCTATTGCGGTCATCAGATGCTTGTAATCAACCCCGCATTCAAGGTCTGTTCCGGTCTTTACAGCCAGTGCAGCAGCCTCAGCGGCATCTTTTGTATAGTTCTGGAATTGCCAGTAGTCGGAAACTGCCCAGCAGTCTGACACAATATATCCTTTGAATCCCCATTCATTGCGAAGAATTCCATATAAGATCGGGTTTGCTGTGCATGGAAAACCACGAAACTGATTATATGCACCCATTACTGACCAGACTCCTCCATCAACAATGAGTGTTCTGAATGCAGGAAGATAGGTCTCACGGAGATCAACTTCACTTACAAGAGCATTAAAAGAATGCCTTGTTGATTCCGGACCCGAGTGCACCGCATAATGCTTTGCAGTAGCAACAGTCTTGAGATACTTCGGATCATCACCCTGCATACCTTTGACAAACTGCATACCTAATCTGCCTGTGAGATAAGGATCCTCGCCGTACGTTTCATGTCCTCTTCCCCAGCGCGGATCGCGGAAGATGTTAATATTTGGCGACCAGAATGTAAGTCCCTGGTAGATACCCCTGTGACCTCTTCTCTGGAATTCATGATACTTGGCCCTGGCTTCATCGGAGATTGCATTTGCGACATTGTACATCAATCCTTCATCCCAGGTATTGGCAATTGTTATCGACTGAGGGAAGACTGTTGCATATCCGGCTCTTGCAACACCATGAAGGGCTTCATTCCACCAGTTATATTCAGGAATTCCGAGCCGGGGAATGGCAGGAGCCGTATAAAGCAGCTGGTCAGCCTTTTCCTGGAGTGTCATTCGCGAAACAAGATCATTGACTCTCTCCCCGATGGGAAGGGAAGGGTTTTGAAACGGGTATGCACCGGGAGGATTCTGGCAATTAATTATTAAACTCAAAGCCAGGAATAGTTTTGTAAAGATGTATTTTTTCATTGTTAATAAATTAACAGCAAGTTATTTTTTTCTTATTTAGTTGAAGGAATGATAAAAGTAATACTATTTTTTTGAATGACAGAGACTTGCAAAATTACCACGGAGGCACAAAGGTCACAGAGGAACACGGAGTCTAAAATATTAGTAATTACTGGTTAAACATATTGTCTCTGAACCTTATAACTCTATGTTTCTCTGTGTTCTCCGTGTCTCCGTGGTAAATTATATTTTATTCACCTCCTCAATCATTATCGCATAATTGCGGAAAGTTTGTTCAGTGATTGTCCTGCCATAGGGTGAAGCCGTGGGCATCAGGACAAATCCCCTGCCCTCACCATGAGTTCCGTCAGCAAGTGACTTCTTAACTACCTCCCTGAACCTCTCAGGAGGGAGATTCTCGATATCAGCTATCTCAATATTACCGAAAAGCACAAGATCTTTTCCGTATTTCTCACGTATCTTCCTCAGATCAGCATTGCCATGAGGGAACGGCTCAAGCGGATCGGTGGCATCAGCACCCATTCTGACAATTGGTTCGATTATGTCGCGTACCCTTCCATGAGAATGTATCCGCACATAACCGCCGTGCTCCTTGATCATCTTTACCATCGGGCCTGTATATCTTATTACATATTCCTCGAAAAACTGTACCGGAAGGAAGGGCTCTGTCGCATATTCCGGTCCATAGATCCTCCAGAAGCGCCCTGGAAAACCTGAGGAGGCTACCGAAGTCCTTTTATGAATATACCTTGCATGCTTCTCAAGTAATTTATGACATAACTCCTGCTCGGTATAGGCAAACACTGTGAAATCTTCCATGCTGAACATGGCAGCAACTGCACATATCGGATCTTCAGTATCTACCATCACTATACCGCTGTCACCCAATCCCATCTCCTGCCTTTCCATATGACTGATATCGATCCTTTCTTCAAAGATCTCATCAGGAAGCTGAAGGAAAAGCTTAACATCGCTGATATTCTTTAGAAGATGTTCGATAGTCCAGACAGTATCCAGCTCTTTGTCACGCCTGGTTGTACTTGTCAGTTCCCTGCCGTTGATCGTATAAGTAATTCGGGTATATTTACTGTTGTTCTCTTCCCAGGTCTTTTCCTTCACAAACTGGTCACGTATTCCGGTATGAACACTGCCATCCCAGGCAAGATGCGACTGTGCCCTTACCGGGCTTACCATTCTGACTATATCTGTTTCATTCTCTGCCAGATCCAGCAAGGGCTTCCATGAAGGGGAATTATAGATATTGTATTCATCAGGATCGTCCGGATCGATAACAAAACCTCCAATCTCATGAAAGCTGACTGCCGGCCGGTCCACTTTTTCACCCCTTATTGTTGCCCACAAACGTTCCTTCCTTGTCATCTCAATGTCTTTCTTCGGAGATATTTATTATTTACTGTTGGCTTCAGGAACACCCTTTTGCAGCGCTTCCTTGAGTTCAGTTAGATGTGATTCGAATAGATCCCTGGGTGAGGTGTCAAGCTTTATGCAAAGTGATGCTGCAATACCCACTACTTCACCATATGTACCGGTGTACCTCTGAACCCTGGTGGCAGCATGAGCTACATGAGTAGTGCTTATATGCCTACCGGCCATGAAGAGGTTCGAAATATTCCTGGAATATAAACATCTGTATGGCACATGAAAAATCGGTGACGTCTCTTTACCCTGGTGCAAAGCAATTGCCCTGAATTCCTCACCGGAAAAGAACTTTGAATTGACCGGATCAGCAATATGAATATCCACTCCCCAGTCAATTGCAACACAACCATCAGGATAATCTGTCTGATTGTCAAGGTCATGCTGGGTAATTATAAGGTCACTCATAAGTCTTCGTGATTCTCTCTTTCCTATTATATATCCAAGTTCGACAATTTCGTAATTTTCATATTCAGCCTTCCTGATACTCTTGTTTTTCTGAAAATCCCAGTTGCCGTAAATTGCCCTCAGCTGATTGTCTCTTATCTCCTCCAGATCAGATATCATGTTTTTCGAAAACCCGCTTTCCCAGTTCCATGAACCCTGCAGGGCATGCTGACAGCTCTCTTCTGAAAACTGGAAAGCCCATGGACAACCAGGAAATGACACAGTCTCCCCGGCATCTCTGCTCCACCAGAAAAGGCTTGCTCCAAGTACCTGTAATGAATCACTTACGGGAGCTTTTGATTCTCCTGTTTCCGACTGCAACTCACTTCCCTCCATGTAGTCTGCTCCGGCAAGGTATCCCAGATTTGCGTCGCCTGTGCAATCGGCAAAAAAAGCTCCCTCGAATCTAAGTTCAGAACCATTTTCAATATTCCTAGCAATCACTGACTCTATAGCACCATTAATTGTTATTGCATTAACAACATGATAATTAAGGTATAAGGAAATATTCTCTTCAGATCTTATCAGATCCCTCTTGGTGTCATCACCAAAGGTTTTACCGTCTTTAAAGTTCTCAGCTCTTTCAGGCCCCATTCCATCAACAATACTGCCAAGTGCGGGATATTTTCCCCTTCGCGTTTTTCCGCTGCGCCAGACCCTGATTTCTGAACTGTTATTTCCCCCCAGGACTGGCCTGTTCTGAATAAGGGCGACTTTCATACCTAGCCGGGCTGCGGAAACAGCAGCAGAGATCCCGGCTATACCTCCTCCGGCGACAACCAGGTCAAAACTTCCTTCCAGAGGAGCCTCAACAGGCAATTTCAACCATTCCCTGCGTTTTTCATTAAGCAAACTGCCTGAATCAGGAGGCAGCATATTATGATCGGTTGTCAGCAGAATAGCATCTATCCTTCCATTGAAGCCTGTCATATCCCTGATAATGATGTCGTTGTCGCCATTATTCAATTTCACAAGGCCTCCATACTCCCAGTGCCATCGTCCCTCTCCTGCTCCAAACAGGAAAGGCACCTCCTTTTTATTGATAAAAATTTTAAAAACTCCCGGAGCTGGCGAATCTGTAAACGGGGCTGTCCAGTTCTTTGTTCGTACCCACAACCGGCAGGAAGCATCTTCAGTAATTTTCAATATGGTGGAGGCATCAGCCACAGGTTTCCCAAGCCCGTGCGCCATAAGATAGGGTGAACCCATCACATCCATAAACTGCTGATCAACAACCCAGCCTCCTTTGGACTCAAACGATTCTGCTTCAATAAATTCAAAATTCCTCTCAGATGAACAAGCTGCAACGAAAATAAAAACAGGAAGTATTATTAAATACTTTAATCTGTCGATCAGATCAAAAGAAATATCGTATATGGTATACCCTTTTATGATTACCATCATTGTTTCATCCCTGCCAATTTATTGAACAAATCCCTGAATATCGCATCCCGGTTGAGAGTGTATGCCATCCTAATAAAATGACGTGAACGGTCGACACTGTATGTTACCTGATCCGTTAAGACCGGACTATGAACAAGGTTGGAAGGTATCCATGATGGATTGACAAGCCATGCCACAGCAGTAACATCCCAGATAACCTTTGACCAGGTATCCTGCCCCTTGCTATATTCAACTGTCGATTTCAACAGGTAATCTGAAAGCACATTTTTACCTTTTAGATACAGTTCAAGTTCCGGAATTGTAGTATGAAAATGGGAGACAACCGGCTGACAGGGCATTATTACAAGAGGCACTCCCGAGTTAAGCACTACCTGTGCAGCTTTTACATCCTGCATCAGGTTGAACTCCTTCTGATGAGGCCAGTCGAGACTGTTTCCGCCCAGCCAGACAACAACTATTCTCTCAACAATCCTGGGTTCAATAAGTATAGCAGATGCGATATTTGTAATGCATCCTACAGGAACAACATAAAGAGGATCGTCAGTTGATGATGCCATTGCTTTCTTAACCAGATCGAGAGCTGCCTCACTCCTGATCGGCCTGGAAATATCCTCAAGATACCGGTCAGAGCCTCTGAATGCAAAATTTTCCGGCGCTTTTCCAAGCATCTTCAGCAGCCTGAGTATCTCCTGGTAGCTCTTCTCCATGCCGTCACCTGCATTTAAAGAACGATTATTAAAAAAAGGAGCGGCATAAACAGCTTCAAGACTGATCTTCTCCTTTGAAAGACAGGCATAGCTCAGCGCAAACTGATCATCAATCTCATTATATGTATCGGTATCAAGGACCATCCTGATTTTTCCTTTTGGCGGCTCAAGCTTTCCAAGGCGGTCTGTTTCTTTCAGCTTCGGGAAATCCTGTGCACGTGTAACTGAACAGACTAAAGGTATTATGCACAAAAGAATGATAAGTTTTGTTTTCATCATATAATATTATTCGTTATAATAAGCTATTATTAAATTAATTATAAATATTGATTTTATA
>CAYLYN010000025.1:0-33421 GCA_964387565.1 uncultured Rikenellaceae bacterium
AGAAAACATAAAATAGTAACACTTCCGGGAGATGGTATTGGTTCTGTTGTTCTTGGCGAAGCTCTCCGAGTTCTTGATGCAGCTGGTTTCAGTGCAGAGTATATTCATGGCGATATAGGCTGGGAATTCTGGTGCAGAGAGGGGAATCCATTGCCCGAAAGAACAATTGAACTGGTTCGCAAACATAAAATAGCACTTTTCGGAGCAATAACATCAAAACCAAAAGAAGAAGCAAATGCAGAACTGAATCCCTCGCTCAGGGGAAAAGGGTATTCTTATTCAAGCCCTATCGTGGGGCTTAGGCAGCTGTTCAACCTTGATATTTGTGTAAGGCCTTGTAAATCATATAAAGGCAATCCTCTGAATTTTATTCGCAGGGGCAGAGGCAACACTATTGAGGAACCTTTGATTGATGTTGTCATATTCCGTCAGAATACTGAAGGTTTGTATTCAGGAGTGGAATGGACATCACCTCCTGAACAGGTATATAATGCTCTGATGACTCATCCCCGGTTCAGAGATAATTTCGGAGATGTACCTGTCAGTGAGTTATCTGTATCCACAAGGATTTTTACCCGGAAAGCTACTGAAAGAATTCTTTTCGCAGCATTTGAACATGCCAGGAAGTATGGTTACAAGTCTGTAACAGTGTGTGAAAAACCTAATGTAATAAGGGAGACTTCAGGTTTAATGTGGAAGCTCGCTAAAGATATCCAGAAAAACAATTTTCCTGAAATAAGGCTGGTGAATACGAATATTGATGCCCAGATGATGTGGCTTACCAAAAATCCTGAAGATTACGAGGTTATCGTTGCCGGGAATATGTTTGGAGATATTGCATCAGATGCATTTGCAGGTTTGATAGGAGGGCTTGGTTTTGCATGCAGTGCCCAGTATTCAGATGATGGTATAGCTGTTTTTGAACCAACCCATGGTTCGGCTCCCAAGTATTCTGATTATCCAATATCCATTGTAAATCCTGTTGCCATGATCGAGTCAGCTTGTATGATGCTTGATCATCTTAATGAAAATGAAATAGCAGGCAGAATAAGAAAGGCTATTGCAGCGGTCATTGAAGAAGGCATAGTGAAAACATATGATATGATGAAGCTGACAGGAAGGCCTGAAGTAATTCAGAATGGTGCAGCCTCAACAGTCGAAATGACAAATGCTATAATATCAAAAATTGTTTAGGAATTCAGGAATATGACAGACATAGTTAGAAAGCTCTGGCCTGAGCTCGAATGGATCATAGATAAAGAGCTCAGAGAAAAAACTGCAAAAACATGGGAACTTGCCCTTAGCAGAAGTGCACTGGAAGCAAATGATCTTGAAGAGATACCCTTCACACTGCTGTGCGGGCCAGATCTTAAAGTAAGCTTCATGGCTCATAAAAGATGTGTGGTGCATATAGCTAAAGAAAGCGGGGAGAAAATCAACTTATTTTTTGGCAATGACCTTCCTGTAAACATGGATGTTCTTATTTCAGGCGCAATACTGGCTGATGTTGGAAAACTTCTTGAATATGAGTTTGACAATAATGGTAAGGCTATTCAGGGTGAGTACGGAAAATATTTGAGGCACCCATTCTCTGGAGTTTCTTTGGCCGAAGAGTGTGGTATTCCACCCGAGGTCTGCCATATTATTGCTGCTCATGCGCATGAAGGAGATCTGGTGAAAAGATCAACAGAAGCCTATATTGTTCACCACGCAGATTTCATGACTTTCTTGCCCTTTAAAAGCAGGCTTATTATTTGATTATCAGTGTAAAAGCCAGGGATCAGGAATATTTGATTTCTGATGTCCCGGTACCTCCAGCAACAGTTTTAATCCAATGCCACCTTCGCGCTGAAAATATTCCAGTTTAATTTTGTGGTAACCTTTGCCCAGTGGAAAATATCCTCCCTCTTCCCTCATTCCATGGATCCCGTCATTATTGATTATTACTTTACCATCCAGTAACAACCTGCTTCCATCATCAGATATTAATGACAATCCATATACATCATCGGCCGGAATCAGAAGATATCCTTCATATTCCAGAGCAAAATTGGAATCTCTTCTTGCCAGTTTATGTGATATTTCAGTAACTGTTTTTTTAAATGCAGGTTTCATGGTATTGAACTCAGGTATCTTGTCAAAATTTCCATAATGAACCGACGCAATAAGGCCGGGTTTCAGATCGAATACTTCAACAGATTTAAGTGGTTTCTTTTTTTCAATACTCATGGTTATTGTCCTGCTTCTTAATGCATCCCACTGAGTAAATGCTTTAATAACAGTTGATTCAGTGAGAATTACAGGTTCATTGAATTGATTTGAGCTAAGCTGAGGTTCACTTCCGTCGGTTGTATAATATATAATTCCGCCTGGTTTGTAATTTGACAATCTGAGCGAAAAGCTATCGGTGAATATTGTTACAGGAGATTCGAGGGAAGGAGGAATGATATTATGATTGGCTTTATAAACATTTTCAACACCCATTTTATTAATCTTTCTGTCGTATGTCAGCAGTCCGTTTGTTTCAGTTTCAACATCAGTTAACTGAGTATATACAATTGAACTTAGTCCGTTTTCTCTCACAAAGCGGTGAACCTGATTGTAATATGATTCATATCTGGCAAGTAACTGCAATGTATCTTCCATATTTCTGTAACCCCAGTTCTTTTCTTCCCATGTGTGACCCTGTACCGGAAGCCCTAAACCTCCGAATTCACCTAACACAGATGCCCTTACTGTCTCCGGTGCAGGCACTGCCGGGTCGGGATAATGATGGATATCAATTATATCACCCGTACCTCTGTCAGTCCATCCAGAGGCACTGTTTACAAGTCTTGTGGTATCATATTCTTTAATCAGCCTTGTAATCCTTTCAGTTTCAAACTGACCCCAGCCTTCATTAAATGGGATCCACATTATTATGGAAGGATTGTTGTACCTGGTTTCTATCATCCTTTTTAGTTCATATTCAAACTGTTCAGACGATTCCTGTGATCTTTCAATATCTGGTTGGTCCCCTGAGATATATTTATCACCACTTGGCATATCCTGCCAGACCAGCAGGCCCATTCTGTCACACAAATGATAAAAAATCCTGTTTTCGACTTTTACATGTTTCCTTAACATGTTAAATCCCATTTTCTTCGTCATCTCAAGATCGAAAATCATGGCATTTTCTGTCGGCGGTGTGTAAATTCCATCGGGCCAGAAACCCTGATCCAGTGGGCCATTCTGGTATACGAATTTATTGTTTAGAAGAATCCGGTTAAATCCGTCAACTGTTTTTCCAGCTGATATCTTTCTCAGGCCGGCATAGCCAGTCACCTTATCAATGGTTTTATCTTTTTTCTTTAACTCAATAATAACATTGTATAGAAAAGGATTCTCCGGAGTCCATAATTTTGGTTCAGTGATCCCTATCGTTATGTTTTCATTGCAGCTGCCAATGCCGGTGGCAATTACTTTTCCTTCACTCAGGATTGAAATGTTAACCTGATGATTGTCAGGATTTACCACATCAGTTGAAAAAGTAAAAGATGCTGTCTCAATATTTGAACTATTCCTGAAGGACGATATATAAGAATCAGGCACAGGCTCCATCCATACTGTCTGCCATATACCGGTAACAGGTGTATACCATATACCGCCTGGTTCAGAAACCTGTTTTCCGCGAGGTTGAGTTCCTTTGTCAGTTGGATCCCATACCCTTACAACAAGATCATGGTTCTTTTTCCTGGTCAGGTATTTATTAATGCTAAATGTGAAAGGATCATAGCCTCCTTTATGTTTTCCAGCCTCCTTTCCGTCAATAAAAACAGTTGTTTCCCAGTCAGTGGCTTCGAAGTTCAGAAGTATCTGTTTTCTTCTCCATGATCGGGGGATTTTAAAAGTACGTCTGTACCACAGGTATTCATTTTCATTAACACGCCTCTTAACTCCTGAAAGAGCTGATTCAACCGGAAATGGAACCAGTATCTTTCCATCCCAGTTATGAGGGGTGGTTTCGGATTCTGTTATTGCATAGTCCCATAATCCATTCAGGTTAAGCCAAGTATCTCTTTTTGCATCAGGTCGTGGATATTGGGGCCAGGGTAATACCGGATCAACCTGCTGTGCCCATTCCGTAAGAAGTGTATTATCGGCAACTTTCCATTCTTTCAGTAATCTTTTTTTGTCGCGGTTGCATGATAAAAATAAAAAAAAGCAAACAATAGTTCCAATTGCAATATTTAATCTCATATTTCTGATTAGCAGGTTTCTCCAGATAGTTTTATCCAAGTTTCATTTTTTCTACCTCTTCGATGTTTCTCTCATTTGTAACTACTTTTGCATCAGGAGTATACAGGTAGTCTATCAGATCCTGGTATTTATCCATAATTTTGCCCCGGACAATTTTCATTGTAGAGTTCATAAGGCCATTATCCTCAGTAAAGCTTTGTTCAAGGACACCAATTGCAACAGGCAACCATCTCTGAGGGAACATATTGCCATATTTCCCGTTTGTCCGGTACTCATTTACCTCATTTTCTATCAGAATTAAAACAGCTCTCTTGCCTTCATCCGTGTCAGCTGTAAGATTTTTTTCCTCAAGGTATATTTTCAGAGCATGCTGATTAGGTACAATCAGAGCTACAGTATAGGGTTTTTGGTTATTATACAACATACACTGGTCAATATACTTTGATTGTTCGGAGATTGCTTCCTCAATTCCTTCAGGGCTGAATTTTTCCCCGTCGTCAGCAATAAGCAGGCTTTTAAACCGTCCAAGCACGTAAAGGAAACCGTCTTCTGACATATAGCCCATATCGCCTGTATAAAGCCATCCATCCCTGATGGCTTCCCTTGTAGCGTTATCGTTTTTCCAGTATCCATGCATAACATTTCCACCTTTTATAACTATTTCACCTTTCTGGCCAACAGGAAGCTCGTTGCCATCGTCATCACATATTTTGAGGTCCATATTATTGACAAGAACGCCGGATGATCCCAGCTTATGCCTGCCTGCTGAATTTGATGAAATAACAGGGGATGCTTCACTTAAGCCATAACCCTGGTACATTGGTATTCCAAGGGCATAAAAAAATCTCTGCAGCTCAATATCAAGAAGGGCACCTCCACCAATAAAGTAATCCAGTTCACCACCATAAGCTTCCCTTATTTTAGTGAATAGAATTTTATCATATATTCTGAGTAGCGGTTTCTTAAGTTTCTGAAGTCCTGTTCCCTTATTCCATCCCTCCTTATTATACGAATACGATATCTTAAGAGCATGATTGAACAGAATTTCAATTATTTTTCCTTTCTCCTTAATTCCTTTCTCAATATTCTTTCTGAAGTTCTTTGCTATTGCAGGGACGCTCATGAGCATGTTTGGCTTGATTTCCTTAAGGCAAACCGGCAGGTTCCTGAGAGTTTCCATTGGTGTTTTTCCAATCTTGACAGAGGCAATACTTGCTCCTTTGCCCATAAAGGCAAAAATACCGCAGGTATGCCCGAATGAATGATCCCAGGGAAGAATAAGCAGTGTTTTATAGAAGGAGGGGATATCTATAAGGCTGTAGGCCTGATAGACATTGGATACATAGTTTCCATGGGTAAGTATTATGCCCTTAGGATCAGCAGTTGTGCCTGATGTATAGCAGATATTTGCAAAATCAGAGGGTAATATGCTTTTGGAACTCGTTGTAAAACTTTCCATATTTCCCGGCATGTCCAGCCATTCACGCCCCAGTTTTCTTACTTCATTGAAATGGATCTCCCTGGTTGTATATTCCTCCTGTGTATCAAAATGTACAATTTTCTCAATTGATGGGCATTCGGCCATCACCTCCCTGAATTTTACAGCCTGCCCCGATGAAACAAGAATCATCCTTGCACCTGAATGGTTGATCCTGAATTTAATTTCCTCGGGATTAAGCTTTACTGACAAAGGAACATTTATTGCTCCAGTAAAAAGTATTCCCAGCTCGCCTATCACCCAACTGTTTCTTCCCTCTGAAATAAGGCAGAGCCTGTCGCCCTTATTTATACCGAGTCTTATTAACCCGGCAGCAAACTCATGCACCTGTTTTCTTGTTTCTTCATAAGTTGTACCTTCATATCTGTCATGAGGTTTTTCCCACAGGTATACATTGCTGCTAAATTTTTCGACACTTTCATTAAAAAACTGGATTAAGGATTTCATTTAATCATGATTTAGATTAAAAAATATATTTTTCAAGCCGAATATACAAAATTCAGCTTATCTCCATAACTATTGCATCTATTATTATCATTTGTTTTGATTGACAAATATTTGTATCTTTGATTATTGTCATTAATACTTAAAATCGTCTTCTATTGATTAATTCATTATAACTACTACATTATGAGACATTTATCTGCCGTATTGTTTGTATTGATTATGATACTGGTATTTTCACCTTCGTGTAAAAAGATAGGAGGATGGTTTGGTAAAAAGAAAGTAGATACAACTGGAGTCTGGCTTGCCCGTCAGGACAGTTTAAGAATAGTGGATTCGATAAGGAAAGCTCAGGAAGCTTTGCAGGCACTCGAAAATGCCCGGTTAGATTCCATAAGGCTGGCAGAAGAGGCAAAGCTGGCATTTAAATACCACATAATAGTCGGAAGTTTCTATACTCCGGAATATGCCAGGGACCTTGCTGATGAATATAAGAATAAGGGCTACAATGTCAGGATCCTCAAAATGAAAGGAAGCAGGTTTGAACTGGTTTCAGCAGAAGCTTTTGACAGTTTCAGGCCGGCTATTAACAAATTGCGTGATTACCAGGAAAATATAGTCCTGGATGCCTGGCTATATATCGATAACTAGCAGAATTACAGTACTTCTATCTGAATATCGTCTCTTCCCTGTCAGGGCCAACTGAGACGAGGGTGATTGGTACCTTGCAATAATTTTCAATAAATTCAACAAATCTCTTCAGTTCAGAAGGTAACTGATTATAATCTCGTATTCCGGAAATATCCTGTTGCCATCCCGGGAGTTCAGTATATACAGGTTCAATTATTGTTTCGTTACCAAAAGGAATTTCAGTAATTTCCTTGTTGTCAACCTTATATGATGTACAAACCTTTATATTCTTAAAACCTGACATAACATCAGCTTTTGTCATAAAGAGCTTTGTAGTGCCATTAATCATAATAGAATATTTCAGTGCAGGCAGGTCAAGCCACCCGCATCTTCTTGGTCTTCCGGTTGTAGCACCAAATTCCCTGCCTGTATCTCTAAGGGCAATACCGGTCTCATCCTCAAGCTCGGTCGGGAAAGGGCCGCTTCCTACTCTTGTGCAATAGGCTTTAAATATTCCATATACTTCACCAATGCTCCTGGGTGAAATGCCAAGTCCTGTACATGCACCTGCACTTATTGTATTGGAAGAAGTTACAAACGGATATGATCCAAAATCAATATCAAGCATCGTTCCCTGAGCCCCCTCAGCCAGTATTCTTCTCCCCCCTGTGGCAAGATCATTTACTAGATACTCAGTATTCAGTATCCTGAATTCTTTAAGGAGTTCAATCCCTTCAAACCACCCTTTTTCGAATTCATCCAGGTTAAAGCTGAATCCATAATTCTTAAGAATAGCAAGATGCCTCTCACAATTAATTTTATACAGATCTTTGAAGTCTTGCCGCAGGATATCGCCGACTCTTAATCCTGACCTGGCTGTTTTGTCAGTATATGCTGGTCCAATACCTTTCAGTGTTGATCCTATCTTTGTGTTTCCTTTCTGTTTCTCGTATGCTGCATCAAGTATCCTGTGTGTTGGCAAAATAAGATTTGCGCGTGTTGAGATAACCAGTCTTTTGGTGAGATCTGATGTATATGGTTTTAGTTCGTCTATCTCCTTTTTGAATACAGCAGGATCAATAACTACTCCATTGCCAATGATATTAAGTTTATCAGGATGAAAAATTCCAGAAGGGATGAGGTGCAGTACATGTTTAATATTATTGAACTCGAGAGAGTGACCTGCATTTGGACCTCCCTGAAATCTTGCAATAACATCATATCCGGGACTCAATGCATCAACAAGTTTTCCTTTTCCTTCATCACCCCATTGAAGCCCTAGCAGTATGTCGATGTTCATATTATGAAATTAAATAAATAAAAAATTGCAGTTTGTAAGTTACAAATTAATTCGATTGTGAAAATCTCAGAAGGCTTGACTATTGCTTTTTTTCCTGCTCATTTTTCACCTCATCAACATTGCCATAAATGTAGAGAGAATGATACAGAGGAGTAAAATTATGCAGTTCACTGGCAGTACTGATAATCTCATAGATACGAGGGTCACAAAATTCAATTACCCTGCCAGTTTCTATGTCAATTATATGATCGTGCTGGCCACACTGATATGCCCTCTCAAATTGGGCTATGTTTTTTCCGAACTGGTGCTTAATTACAAGATTACAGTCAAGAAGTAATTCAATAGTATTGTAAAGTGTGGCTCTGCTTACCCTGTAGTTCTTGTTCTTCATAAATATGTAAAGCGATTCAATATCAAAATGACCTGAACGTGAGTAAATTTCATCCAGTATGGCATATCTCTCGGGTGTCTTTCTGTGGCCTTTTTTTTCTAAATACTCAGTAAAGATCTTCTTAACAGTTATCCTGGTATTATCGTTAAACATATTTGGTCTAATTTTAAATAATAGCAAATGTAAATATTTTCGGTTGAAAAAGAGTGAGTTTTAGAAATTGGTGCTGAATGATTATGAAATGTCCTCAACCCTCCTGACGTTTTCAATCCCGTTGATGCTCGAAATTTTTAAAATCAGACTATTCAGGTCCTTTGTGTGATGAACGTATACATCGATGGTCCCTTCAAATATACCTTTGTTTACGGATATATTGATACGAGTCATATTAACCTTTAGCTCAGAAGATATAATATTTGTTATTTCATTAACAAGTCCAAGCCTGTCGATACCGTTCATACTGATTCTAGCCAGAAAAGCATTCAGCTTATGGATAGCCCACTTAACTGCAATAATCCGGTCTCCTTCATTCGACATTATCCTTATTGCTTCGGGGCATTTTGGTTTGTGAATCATTATTGATCCTTCAGGTGTATGATAGCCAATTACCTCATCACCGGGTATGGGATTACAGCATGTTGCTATGCTATATGACTGACTGGCAGTTTCAATATTTTCTCTCAGGAGGAAAGGAACCTTTTTATCAATTTTTGACGAAACCCTGGGTTCATCCTTCTTTTCTTTTCTTGCTCCAATAAACTTGAGATCCCAGAATTTTATCACATTTCTTGAGGTATTCTTTTTGAGGACTTTCTTCAGGTCATCCAGGTTAATCTTTCCAAGGCCGATCCCAATCAGAAGTTCGTCCTTATTCATTACATCAAACTCTTCCTGCAGTATCTTCAGATTCTCTCCGGTGAGCTTGATATTAAGCTTACCCAGCTGTTCATCAAGAATCCCTGAGCCCTTCTGAATTATATCCTTCGACTCGTTACGAAGGGCAATTCTGATAGCATCTTTGGCTTTTGCAGTACGTACGTGATTCAGCCACTCTTTTTGTGGCTTTGCTATATCTGAAGTAATTATTTCAACCTGGTCCCCGCTATTGAGTACAGTACTCACCGGATTTAGTTTATAATTTATTTTAGCTCCGATGGCTTTATTACCCACTTCGGTATGAATTTCATAAGCAAAGTCGAGCGCTGATGCACCTTTTGGCAGGCTTACCAGGAGGCCCTTTGGAGTAAAAACCATAATTTCTGATGAAAAGAGGTTCATTTTGAATTCATCAAGGAATTCAATAGGATCCTCAAGAGGATTCTCCAGCAGGAGTCTGATCTTCTTAATCCACTTATCAAGCTCACTTTCAGGTGTTTCGTCACCCTTGTATTTCCAATGGGCGGCATAGCCTCTTTCAGCTATCTCATCCATCCGTTCACTTCTGATCTGTATTTCAATCCATCTGCCTTCAGGACCCATCACTGTAAGGTGCAGCGCCTCATATCCATTTGGTTTGGGTCGGCTTACCCAGTCTCTTAATCTGTCAGGTTTTGGAAGATATGAGTCGGTGATAATGGAATAAATGTTCCAGCATTGTGTTTTCTCCGGTATTCCAGGTACCGGTTTAAAAACAATCCTTACTGCCAGGACATCATATATTTCCTCAAAAGGAACATTTTTTGCCTGCATTTTTTTCCAGATCGAGAACACCGACTTGGGCCTCCCGCTTATGTCAAACTGAAATCCTGCTTCAGTAAGCTTCTGTATAATGGGGAGTGAAAATTTGTTGATGAGAGCGATATTCTTCTTTTCACTGTGTTTTAATTTAGACATAATCTCATCATAAATCTGAGGCTGGCGGAACTTAAAACTCAGATCTTCAAGCTCGCTCTTTATAGCATACAGTCCAAGCCTTTGTGCAAGTGGGGCATAAAGAAAAATTGTTTCCCCTGCAACCTTCATTTGTTTATGCTCGGGCATGGACTCAAGCGTCCTCATATTATGCAATCTGTCGGCAATTTTTATCAGTATCACCCTGAGGTCATCAGAAAGAGTAAGTAGCATCTTTCTGAAGTTTTCAGCCTGCATTGAGGTTGATGTTTCCTTGTTGTATGTTCCTGAAATTTTAGTAAGACCGTCTATGAGAGTTGCTATCTTGGGACCGAATTCCTTTTCTATATCATTTAGAGAATAATCAGTATCTTCAACTACATCATGAAGAAGGGCTGCAGCTATTGACCTCGCTCCAAGCCCAATCTCCTGATTTACAATCCTGGCAACGCAGATGGGATGAATTACATATGGTTCTCCTGATTTGCGACGCATATTCCAGTGAGCCTCATTAGCTATTGAAAATGCTTTTTCAATCAGCTCCTTGTCACCTGGTTTATTGCAGCGTATGAGGTTGTTTACAAGTGATTCATATTCAGAATTTATCCGTTGTAGATCCTCCTCGTCAAATACATCTTTATTGGCCATAAAAAATAATAAAGCACCTTTTAGTGCAAACTACAAAGATAATCTTTACACTGTTAAGATTATATAACTTCACTGATTAGGCTTTGATAAATTTATTAACGGTTTAGATAAACAGTAACTGTTCCTGTTTTAGTAACAGTTTTTCCTGACGGAGTTGTAACTCTTAGATACCATAAGAACACACCCTGCGAAACCTGATCGTCTTTTTCAGTACCATCCCATGATTCATTGAAGTTTCTTGATTCAAATACTGTTCTTCCCTGCCTGTCACTTATTATGAGCAGGTAATCAGCAGGTGAAAATGATAATACCGGTCTGAACAAGTCATTAACAAGATCGTTATTGGGAGTGAAAACATCAGGTACAGTAATTATCTCAAGTGGATCCGTACATGCCTCCTGTGAAAATGACGATCCTGAAATACCATATGGATTTGATACCTCAGTTGCATTTATTTCAAAACAGAGCTTCCCTGATGTAATATCATACATAAGATCTCTGTAATCAACAATAGCAGTTGAATCTGACGGTTTTATATCCGATAACTGAGAATAACCGTTACCTGTATTTGCCAGAAGTATGTATGAACCTACTTCTCCATTCCAGTATTTATAGCGGTTCCACCTGAGGAGTATGTTGTTGTTTACCTTTTCGAGTGAAAGAACGATATTTGAAGCAAGATTTGATACAGTGACCGGTTTAGTGCAGGCATTAATTGCAGAAAGCCTGTAAAGGTTAACCGACTTGGTATCTGCCTTTTCATCAATATACCTGACTACCCCTGAGTAAGATTCAGGTCTTGATATTTCAGCGAAAGTACCCGTTAAACCTGCCTGTCTTTCGAGTACAAATTCTGATATCTCCGATGCAGGATCTATTGTAAATGAAAGAGAGATCTTGTTGTCCTGAATTGTTGCATAATCAGCATTAATCCAGTCAGGTGGTCTCTGCATTTCGGTAGACAGGCAGGTTTTATTGGATTTCGATACTGAACCCTGTTCAAGGTTTGCATACACAATGAAACAGTATTCTGAATCTGTAATAAAATCCTCGAGGATGAATCTCACAGAGTCCGGACTGATCCTGGCAATTTCAGAAAATGAAGCTCCATTCACAGAAGCCATTATGGAGTATCCTGTAACTTTATAGGGTTCAGAAATATAACTATTCCATGATACAGTTATTTTCTTGTTACATGTATCTATAATTGCCTCTGAAAAAATTGTGTTGAGATGATTCGAGAGCGGACTTGTACAGTTTGGCATCCTGTGAGCTGCTACCACGTATGATATACTGAAGTATTTGGTGGCTTCAGTAATATGTGAATAATTTGTTGCTGATGGATCCCAGATTGTATCAACCGGTATACCCTCATTTTTGTTATATGTATATACCACATAGCCTGCAATATCCGGCGAGGGACTCAGGTCCCATTTTAACAAAACAACTCCTGTTGATGGTTCTACTGTAACAACATTCAGTACTGGAGGATCAGGAACTACACAGTTTTCCTGGGCCAGGCAATGTTCGGCCATCAGGACAAGAAACAGAATTTGATATGTAATGATTTTTTTCAAGATTTACTTTACTGATCTGACCAGGGACAAACTTAAATAAAAAACTGGCAGGGTTTAGTATTGTTTTTATATTTGCATAATTATGTTCAAAACCATACTTTTCAAAAAGATCTTCAGAACAATTCTTAAGGATATTGACCAGGTTAAAATAGTATATTTTCTTAGCATTCTTGTTGGCCTGCTCAGTGCACTTGCTGCTGCTTTTCTTAAAAATACAATTCATTATACTCAGATATTTCTGACAGGAGATATTACAAATGAATCAGGCAGCTATCTTTATCTGGCATATCCGGTTCTGGGAATGCTACTTACCTTATTATTTGTAAGATTTGTAGTAAGGGATAATATCAGTCACGGTATAAGCAGGGTTTTACAAGCTATATCCAAAAGAAGGGGGTATATGCGGGGTCATAATAGCTGGACTTCGGTACTGGCAAGTACACTGACCATCGGATTTGGAGGATCAGTAGGGGCTGAAGCTCCCATAGTTTTAACCGGATCATCAATAGGATCAACAGTCGGAAGATTCTTCAGGGTCAGCAGTAAGAATTTAACACTTCTGATAGGATGCGGTGCTGCCGGAGCTGTTTCCGGTATCTTCAAGGCTCCTATTGCAGGAATTGTATTTGTGCTGGAAATATTAATGCTCGACCTTACAATATCTTCAATAGTACCTTTGCTGATATCATCAGTCACTGCTGCTACTGTCGCGTATTTTCTCATGGGTGACAGGGTACTTTTTTCATTTAATATCACTGAAGCCTTTAATATACTCAATACTCACTGGTATATAGTTCTTGGCATAATATCAGGTCTTCTCTCGTTATATTTTTCAAGGATGACGCTTTTTCTTGAAGCAAATTTTGAAAAGGTTAAAAATCAATATGTCCGTCTTGCTGTGGGCGGCACTGTGCTTGGTATACTCATTTATCTTTTTCCACCTTTTTACGGTGAGGGATATGATACCATTATGTCGCTTTTGCAGGGTGATTCAGGAGAGCTTTTTAAAGGCAGCCTTTTTGCAACAATGACTGACAATTACCTGGTTGTATTTGGTTTCCTTGCGGGATTAATAATGTTAAAAGTTGTTGCAAGCAGTGCCACCAATGGAGCAGGCGGAGTTGGAGGAATATTTGCCCCTACACTTTTTATCGGCGGGATATCAGGCTTTTTTATTTCAGGTCTGCTTGGCAGATTCCTGCAGGTTGACCTTCCTGATAACAGATTTGTGCTTGCAGGAATGGCAGGTATGATGGCAGGAGTAATGCATGCTCCCCTTACTGCTATATTCCTTATTGCTGAAATAACAGGTGGTTATAACCTCTTAATTCCTCTTATTATAACCTCAACAGTTGCTTATATTACTACCAGGAGTTTTGAAAGACATTCTATATATCATGTTGAACTGGCAAAAAGAGGAGAACTGATTACACATGACAAGGACAAAGCAGTTCTCACCCGTATGAACTGGAAAAGAGAGATTGAGACCGATCTTAAGATTGTAAGGTCTTCCGATTCCCTGGGTGATCTTATAAGAATCATTTCCAAATCAAAAAGGAATATCTTTCCCGTAGTGGACCAGTATAATATCCTTGAAGGAGTAGTGAGTCTTGATGATGTTAGAGAGATTATGTTCAATCAGGAATTATATAAGACCACCTTTGTTAAAGATATAATGACCATACCTCCTACCTATATTGATATTAAAGAAAATATGGAGATAGTAATGGAGGCATTCAGAAAAACAGGGGCATGGAACCTGCCTGTTCTTGATAATGGTTATTATGTAGGATTTATTTCAAAATCAAGAATATATTCGACCTACAGGGAACTCCTGGTTGAATATTCTGATGAGTAAACAATTAAATAATATTATAATGAGAGATAAACAGATTTTTGACCTTATCGAAAAGGAAAAAGAGCGCCAGATAAATGGCATTGAACTTATTGCATCAGAAAATTTTGTGAGTCCACAGGTGCTGGAAGCAATGGGTTCTGTTATGACCAACAAGTATGCCGAGGGTTATCCTGGAAACAGGTACTATGGTGGTTGTGAGATCGTTGACCAGTCAGAGCAGATAGCAATTGAACGTCTTAAGCAGCTTTTTGATGCTGAATATGCCAATGTTCAGCCTCATTCAGGTGCTCAGGCTAACATGGCAGTTTTCATGACTGTAATGAATCCTGGTGACTCATTCATGGGACTTAACCTTGCTCATGGAGGACATCTTTCCCATGGTTCGCCTGTGAATTCATCAGGCATCCTGTATAATCCCATTGCATACAGCGTTAAGGAAGAGAGCGGGCTTGTTGATTATGATTTGATGGAGGAGATTGCCAATAAAGAGAAGCCAAAGATGATCATTGGTGGCGCTTCAGCTTATTCACGCGAATGGGATTATGAAAGAATGCGAACGATCGCTGATAATATTGGTGCTATATTTGTTGTTGATATGGCCCATCCAGCTGGTCTGATAGCTGCAGGATTGCTTAAGAATCCTTTAAAATATGCTCATATTGTCACCTCAACAACCCATAAAACCCTTCGCGGACCAAGGGGAGGTATTATTCTTATGGGAAAGGATTTTATTAATCCATGGGGATATAAAACCGCAAAAGGTGAACTTAGAATGATGTCATCTCTGCTGAATTCTTCGGTATTTCCAGGTGTTCAGGGTGGTCCCCTTGAACATGTTATCGCATCAAAAGCAGTTGCTTTCAGCGAGGCACTTGATCCGTTATTTGCCGAATATCAGACTAGAGTAAAGAAGAATGCAGAAGAGATGTCTAAAGCATTTACAGAAAAAGGCTATAAAGTTGTATCAGGGGGAACTGACAACCATCTTATGCTAATAGATCTCAGGACAAAGTTCCCTGAAATCACAGGAAAAAAAGCAGAGAACATTCTTGGACTTGCACATATAACTGTTAATAAGAATATGGTACCTTTTGACAGTCGTTCACCATTCCTTGCATCAGGCATCAGGGTTGGGACTCCGGCTGTGACAACCAGGGGATTGAAGGCTCAGGATATGGGTATTATTGTTGAACTGATTGATGAGGTGATATCAAATATTGACAATGAAGCAGTAATTGCAAAAGTTGGAGATAAAGTGATAAGTATGATGAGGAAGTATCCTTTATTCACATATTAAGTTTTATTCCTGATCCTTATATACTGAATTAGATTCATATTGAAAATATTGTTAAATTTGCATTATACATCGAATTAGCCTTTTCATGGATAAACAGAAACTAATCTTCATTGTTGATGATGATCATTTAATTAATAGCCTGGTTAAGAAGCGGTTAACCTCAGAAGGATTTCATGTCGAGGCATTTGCATATGGAGAAGACTGTCTCAAGGCATTAAACAGCGATCCGGACATTATTATTCTTGATTATTATTTCATAAGCAATGACAAGAAAGTAATGAATGGTATGGAGGTATTTGACAAGATTAAGGAGACAAAACCTGAAACTCCGGTAATTATGTTATCAGGACAGGAGAAGGGAGAGATAGTCCTTGAACTTGCCAGAAAAGGGATCAATGATTATATTATTAAAGACAATAATCTGATTGATAATCTCAGAGAAGCGATCAATGAGATTTTAAAGCAATAATTCCGGAATTTATTTCAGTATAAAATTATAGGTTATTGTGCCTTTCTGGACTACAGGAGCAGAAGGCTTAGCCTCAAACCTTGCCTGCAGAGCTGCTTCTTTTGCCACTCTGAGGAGATATTCATCAAGCGTTGTAGAACCCTTTGAGCCTGGAATAGCCTGTATTACTTTTCCTTCCCTGTCAACACTCACCTCCACAACAACTCTTCCTTCACCCTGGTAGTCATATTTAGGAGTGGGCAGTTTCTGGAAGCCACGTCCCTGTAGATCGTATGATATACCGCTGTTGCCTGTACCTCCACCATCACCACGCACATTTGAATCCACTGATCCGGTTGTAACTCCCTGGTTTCCATGACTACCCGTGACGCCTTCGCTGGTAGAACTGGTACCTGCATTTTTTGAACCTGCAAGTGCATTCTTTGTGCGATTCATAATATCTTCCTGACGCTTCTGTTCAGCTTCAATTCTTTTTCTCTCAATCTCCTCTGCCTCTTTTCTTTTTCTCTCTGCTTCCAATGTTTCCCTTCTGATTCTCTCAGCCTCTTCAATCTCCTTTTTTTTCTTTTCAGCTTCAGGATCAACTTTTTTCACTTCAGGAGCTTCTTCATCGTTCTGAGTTAGCAAAGGTTCATCCTCTGTCTTTATTGTTTCTGCCGGAGGTGGGGGAGTAGTAGCATCAACCTGGCTGGCAACCGGGGATGGTTCTATGATTCCCATACCGGTAAGATCTGTTCCGAAATTGACTTCAATGCCTTCCTCTGTTTCAGGAGGCGCAGGTACTGAGAAACTGACAAAAATAAGTACCAGTAATAAAACAAGATGTATTATTATTGAACCGGCTAATCCTTTACCTTTTTCGGAAGGTAATTTCCGGATATCTCTATTTTGGAGAGGTTGCAATTATAAGCTTGTAATTATTCTTTTGCGCAATGTTTAAAACATTAACTACATTCTCAAATGGAACACTTTTGTCAGCGTGAAGTGAGATATAGGTGTCCGGTTTTTCTCCCAGTTTTTGTTTCAGAACATCCTCAAGTTCATCAAGCGCAACTGGCTGAAGTTCAACATAATACTTCAGGTCACTTGTAACCGATACTGTTGTCAGGGGTTTAGCTGATGTCTGATTACTGCCTTTGGGCAGCAGCAGCTTAAGAGCTGAAGGGTGAACCAGGGTTGACGTAAGCATGAAAAAAATGAGAAGGTTGAATACCACATCGGTCATCCCAACAGTACTGAAGTTTAAGTTTATCTTATTTCTCTGGGTTAGGGCCATTTACTTTGAAGATTTAACTGGTTCATTAAGAATATCCATAAACTCTGTGAGCGTTGCTTCAAGGTTGAAAACCACTCTTTCAACTCTTACCACAAGGGTATTATAAGCAAAGAAACCAAGGATTCCGACTATAAGACCTGCCACAGTAGTAATAAGAGCTGTATATATTCCTCCCGACATCATTGAAACTTCAACATTATTTCCAGCCTGCGACATAGCATAAAAGGATTGTACCATACCTATTACTGTTCCGAGAAATCCAAGCATAGGTTCTGCTCCGGTAATTGTTGCCAGTGTGGGAAAGCCTTTTTCAAGTTTTGAAATCTCAAGCTTGCCAACATTCTCAATTGCAGTACTAATGTCCTGAAGTGGTCGACCAAGACGGTTAATTCCTTTTTCGACCATCCTGGCAGAAGGGCTGTCAGTCGACCTGCAGAGAGCAAGAGCTGCATCAATCTTTCCATCATGAATGTAGTCTTTGATCCTGTTCATAAAATTGGCATCTTCTTTTGTTGCCTGCCTGATTACGTAATATCTTTCAATAAATATATAAGCGGCTACAAACGACAGAAGTATTATAGGGATCATTATCCATCCACCTTTAACCATGAGATCCCAGAGTGATAATTCAATCTCTGCAGAGCCTTCCACCGGAACCTGTGCGCCTTGAAAAAAGAGTTGTATCAATGCCATAAAGTTTTATTTTATAATTATATGCGTTCTTTCTTATGTAGTTTTTCTATACTTTTAAAATGCGAAGCTATTAAAAAACGTAATTATTGACTGTTCTATTATCCTTATTTAATAACAAACCAATATTATTTATTAACCAGGGTCAGCATTTAGATGATTTTATGATCATTTATTCTTTTCCTTTTTAATTTTTAACTCTTCCTCTTTTTTTATATCTGACTTATTTTTATTTGAAAAGAGATCTGAGATTTTGTTAAATTCCTGCCTGAAGAATACGCCTACGCCCTGTGTATAAGGTTCTGTCTTTCCTGTATAGGGATTGTTGTAGCGGTTAAATACTTTTAATCTGATCCTGTCGGTCAATTTAACTTCTGCATCAAAATCACCTGTTATTTGATTGGTGTTTGGATCAGCATTGGAACCTCTTACATCAAAGTTGCCATTTATAATAACCTTGTCATTTAATATCTGTTTCGAAAGTGCAACTTCGAGCTGATCTGAATTGATTTCACTGCTCCCCACACCAGGCCGGTATACAACCCCAATATCGAAGTCATTACTTATTTTGGACAGCATATTGCTCAACTGGCTGAAGAGCATTTCAGATGTTGTTACTGCTGCTGCCGTACCTGCAGTGCCTGATCCTGGGGGTGGTCCTGAAGTCATAGCAGGATCAGGATAGAAGCTGTTCATAACAAGAAGATAAAGAAACTGGCGGCTCATTTGTTCATCTGTAACGATAGCATTTCTTACAATTGTCCTGGTTTTCTCATCAGCTGTCGGCAGGTAAATGTCAAATCTGATAAATGGATTGAAAAGCTTTCCGGTCAGATTTATCTGACATTCAACAGGCACTCTTTCATTCGAGGCCATTTCAGGAGGTATAATATCTGCAAGCGATGCTCTCAGTTTATAAATAGCTTTGAGATCAATTTCTGCATCGTATATATCTCCGTTAAACATAATTTTACCGCCATTTTCAACAGAGAATGGCTTATTAAGAATATTCTGTAATGTGAAAAGATAATCACCATTATCAATAATATAGTCACCAGTAATACGGAATTCACCTTTTTTATTATAACTGATATTGAGATCACCTGATCCGGTAGCCTTCATAATATCTCCGACAGTCATATCAAAAATAAGCTGAACTTCGGCAGCAGGAGTAACCTCAAGATCCATTTTTAAATCAAAACCGGAGGTTTTTGGAGGTACCGGAATAAGCTTTCCCGATGTGGATGGTGCAGCTAATGTGTCAGCTGCTGTATCGACAAAAGTGACAAATGATACATCTGAAACAGAAAGTGAAGTATTAAGCGGAATATAGAATCTGGTATTGCGACCGCTTCTGGCTGATATATCAAATTCCAGTGCACCATCTTTTGTGCTTTTTATCGTTGTAACACCTGTAGCATAGGCAGTTCCATAAAAAAGTTCATTATCCTTTGGTCTGGTGTTAAGTACCATGCAATCATTCACGTTAATTGTGATATTCGATTCAAAATTCTTAAAATTCTTATGTGATACCAGTCCGGATAAAGTAGCAGGATTACCTTTTTCATCATTGAGCCTGATATTATTAAAATTAATACCTTTCCTGTCAAATCTTATCGAGTCATTCAGCTTATACTTTGTCTGGAGATAATCTATTTTCAATGACGAGTTTTCTGCAAGCACAGCTCCTGTAAGTACGATTGATCCTGGTTGTCCTATCAGGTTGACTTTGCCTGTTGCAGTACCGGATATATCCGAGGCAAATACCTTCAGAAGCTTATTCAGAGGTTTAATAGAAAGTTTCGTCGCAACGCCTGTCAGATCCAGTTTTCTTGAAGGAGGATCATAGAATCCTGTGATCTCAAGCATTTTTTTACCTTGCAGATTATTCTTTGCACTGATATTGATGACTTTGTTGTTTATATCAAGAGCAGAACTTATATCAAGTATTCCATAATCAGTATCAAGTAAGCCGAAATTCTCTACTGAAAGGTTTCCTACAAGTTGTAATTCTCTGTACAGGTTGGCAATGAATATTCTACCGTTTAGCTGTCCCCTGAATTCAGGAGAAAAAGCCTCCTCCGGTTTGTTTTTATTCCTGGTAATTATGTAATTAAGAGGTGTAATGTCAATTCCCTTGAATCCAATTTTCAGAGTATCGGCAGGATTTTTCGAAACAGATCCGTCAATGCTGTAGAAATAGGCATCTGTTCCTACAAGGAACCTGTTGATTTTGACTGCATTTGAATCAACAATAATTGTAGATCTTCTTACCTTCCACAATTTGCTTCTGGAATAAAATTCTGATGAATCAACAACTATATTAAGTATAGCATTCTCCTGAGCTGAATCTTTTTTCGAAAAATTTCCCCTGGCAATAAAACTTCCTTTATTTTCTGAATTAAGTAAACCACCCCAGTTTACTGAGTACATGAAATTATCTGCTTTAGAGTTAAAATCTATCCTGAAATTATCAAGCTTTGACTGACGGAGAAGCTCAAGAGAGCTGCTCTGTATTCCCAGACCAAGCTCATTATCGTTTATCCCGGAAGAAAGAACAAAATCATTGAATATATTATTGTAAACCGAGAGTTTTTTTGAATTACAGTAGATCCTTACCAGACTATCAGGATATATATCCCCTTCAATATAACTGTTTTCAGAGATCCGAAAGCCTGTGTGAAGAAAATTATTAATCTCATCTGAGTTTTTAAATTTAATTTTAAAAGAGAAATTGTTATCATTAATATCCTTTTGTTTCAAGTCTGCCGGAAACATCAAAGGCATAGTACGTGAGAGAAGATACTTAAAAAGCTTTCCAAATTCACTGAATTTGTGAGGACCTGTTAATTCTGCATCTACAAAGTCACTTCTCAGTCTGAGTACCGGATTATTTTCAGAAACATAGGTTTTTACAGAAAAGTCGTATAATTCAAGATTATTACCGTATCTTATAAAATTAGAGTTAAGAAGTCGTATCTCACCGTCAAGATTATCAATTGTATTACCGCTGAAATTAGAAGTCAGAAGAAGCGTTGCTGAAGATGTGGTATCTGATTTATCCAGATTGAGATTGTACAGTTTTGCATTGGCGATATTAAGTGTAAAATCAAATTCAGGCAGCTTTTTTTCAAAGTTGAAAAGACCAAGAAAATCCATTTTTACATTTTTGTCTGAAATTTTGATACTTCCATCCCAGGCTCTTTCTGTAAACAATCCCTCAAGGGCAATATCTCTGTATGTATAATCCTTAAACTGCAGACTGTCAATATTTCCTGTCAGGTCTACTGTAAATTTCTTCATAGAACTGGCATAACCGTCAATATTTGTTCTGAAACTCATATTTCCAAGAAGATTTCTCTTTTCGGATAATTCTCCCAGATCTATTGCATTTCCATTCATCAGTCCTTTTATCCTGTACCTTCTCCTGGCTTCCGGCCTCATTGAAAGATCAGTCGTTATTGTTCCAAATTCTGATCTGAAATGACCGTATGTCACAAAGTCAGTGATGAATCCGGTAAAACTACCATCAAATGAAATATTTCCGAGTTTGAATAACAATCCTGGAAGTTCAAGTTTCCTGTTCTCAGGAATGGATATTTTTTCAAGGTCCGTTGCATTAGTAATAAGCTTATTTACACCAAGATAAATAAAGGAGTTGTTGATATCAGGAAGCCCTGAAATATCAAATTCACAATCAAGCCGGGAATGATCCCTGTAAGAGATCAGAATATTTCTTCCACGAAGCTCTGATACAGTTCCGGATACTCTTCCCGAGAAAAAGAGTGACTCATTAATCTGTCTGAATACTGGTATGAAGTATTTCAGATCTGTGGTGCTTACGAGTGATTTCTCCAGGTGAGCAGATATGTTGACTTTTTCAATAAAATTATTGAATGAACCTGTGGAATCAGCCAGCAGATTGAGATCATCGATATTTAAGATACTGTTTTCACTTGTTAGAAATGCTTTGCTAAAGCTTATACTTCCTTTTGAAATAACAAGAGCACTGCTAAACTCTTTAACTCTGAATCCTGTCGATTCATTAAAACTCAGATTGTGTATTGAGAACGATGCTGTATCATTTTCTATTCTCAGCATATCTATGGAACCATTAATTGAACCGAGGCTAAGGTTACTGAAATTTATCTTACTTTTTCCCTGATTAGTCCTTTTATCCAGAAGTGAAAATCTGGCCTCATGAAAATCTATCCGATCTGCTGAGATTCTGCTCCTTTTTTTATTTTGAATGTCAGGGCTTTTCTTAAGTTTATCAAGATACCATCTCAGATTCATCAATCCGGTTGAATCGGTTATCAAAGCAAATTCAGGTTTGATAAGATAGATCTTTCCGAGCTTCACAGAATTCTCTCTCCGGTAGTAATTTCTTATTCCTGCTATGGTTTTTTCAATATATAATAGTGTATCATTATTCTGATCTTTTATTAATAAGTCATTTATTATAAGTCTGTTGAAAAATTTGTATTCAATTGATCCTACCTGGATGGTTGAATTAAAGGCTTTTGAAATTTTGTCAGATACTTTATGTACAATAAAGGTCTGAACAGCAGGAGCCTGCAGTAGTAAATAGAACGCCAGTAAGAGTATGGCCAACACTCCAGAGATAAAACCAATATACTTAAGAGCTTTTTTTATACTTTTGGCCATTGATAACCGTAATATTTAAGACATCAAAATAACCTAAAATATACCGAAAAACAAAGCAAGAATGGGAGTTACAATTCTGGCAATAGAATCTTCGTGTGATGATACATCTGTAGCAGTAATCCGAGACGGCTATGTGCTTTCAAACCTGATTGCTAACCAGGATGTTCATAAATCGTATGGAGGTGTTGTTCCTGAACTGGCTTCGAGAGCCCATCAGGCAAATATCGTACCGGTAACCCAACAGGCGTTGATAAGGGCTGGTGTTAAGGCTTCTGAAATAGATGCAGTAGCCTTTACAAGAGGACCAGGTCTGCTTGGATCATTACTTGTGGGTACCTCATTTGCGAAAGGTTTTGCAATTGCCAGGAAAATACCTTTGATAGAGGTTAATCATCTTCAGGCACATGTTATGGCTCATTTTATTCTGGAAAATAACAGGGATAACAGGATCCCGTCTTTTCCTTTTCTTTGTTTGCTGGTGTCAGGAGGCCATACCAGGATCATTGTAATGAAAAATCATTATGAGATGGAGATGATTGGAAATACTATTGATGATGCTGCCGGAGAAGCCTTTGACAAATGTGGTAAAGTAATGGGTTTTGAGTACCCTGCAGGACCGATGATTGACAAACTTGCAAAGGAGGGAAATGATAAAGCATTTAAGTTTGCAAAACCGGTTATTAAAGGCCTGGATTTCAGTTTTAGCGGATTGAAAACAAGTTTTCTCTACTTTCTCAGGGACAGGATTAAAGAAGAACCTGATTTTGTTGAAAAGAATAAGGCTGATCTTTGTGCATCTCTTCAGAGTACTATTATCAGTATACTTGTCAGTAAAACAGTAAAAGCATCAATGGAAACAGAAATAAATGAAATAGGTATTGCGGGAGGTGTATCTGCCAATTCAGGACTGAGAAAAAGTATGACCGAAGAAGCCCTCAGGAGAAAATGGAATCTGTTCCTTCCGGAATTCAGATATACTACTGATAATGCTGCAATGATTGGTATTACCGGATATTATAAATATATCAGGGGCGAATTTACGGGACATGAAGTGATTCCACTGGCCAGATATTGATTTTCTTTAGCTTTGTTCGTGTACTCAATAGCAAAAATTCTATAGGTTTTATTATATTTATTATTATTTTCGTAGCAAAAGATATCAGATGCAGGAGCTGAAGATTTCGCCAACTAAGAACACACCAGAGATATTGTTAAGTCCTGAGGGAGTCATTAGATTCAGGGGGCGCTCAATTCATGAGAATGTTACCGAATTTTTTGCACCAATTGAGGATTGGGTAACTCAGTATATCATTAATCCTGCAAATGTGACAAGAGTTGATATGAATCTTGAATATTGTAACAGTGCGAGTGCAAAGGTTTTGATCCATGTGATGCAGAAAATAACTTATGTCAGTCTGAAAAATAAAAAATTCATTTTCAACTGGTATTATGAGGAAGGTGATGATGATATCCTTGAGCGTGGCGAATATTTTGCATCAATTCTGGATGTGCCATTTAATTTTATCAAGATAAGCTGATACGTTATTCTGTTAGTATCCTGCTGTTTTCGCGTCCTGATCCTTTTATTAAAACCTTGTTACTGTATACATCAACTCTGGCAAAGCTGTTCTGGTTTTCAGTTTCAACCATACCCTTAAATGTTACAAAATTTGTCTTACCTCTTTTTCCATAATTTCCTTCGTGGTTATGACCATTAAACCATGCTATACAATTGTCATATTTACCGATTAACGACAAAACTTCTTTGTAATTAAGCAGGTTATGGATATTGTCAGGAAAAACAGGAAAATGACAAATGAGAAATACCTTATTGTTTTCCCTGGACGCTTTATTAATTTGTTCATCAAGCCATGAAAGTTGCTTTTTACTGACGGCACCATTCCATTCAACGGCATTTTGTCCGCCTGTCTCTTTCAGGGAATCGATAAGTATTTCAGCTTTATTTATTATCGCTGTATCCATTGTACTGTAAGTACTGATCTCATTGCCGTTAATAAATATAAACCTGAAGTTCTTATGTGTTATGGCAAAATAGCCAGGTTCCCGGAAATAAACTTCTGGCAGTCTTTCTTTTAAAAAAGGTTCAACTGAATAATCATGGTTTCCTGATACATGATAAAATTTCATTCCCGACGAATCAATCATATTAAGGAGAGGATTATATGAATTTATATCCTGATCTATGAGATCTCCCAATGTAATTACGAAATCAACTGAATCCTGTTTGAAAGCAGAGATGGCCTCCCTTAGCTTGGTAATAGATGATTTATAGTAACGCGTTCCGGCAGGCTCTTTATCTGCATATTGAGCGTCAGCTATAATTCCAAAGGAAAATAGTGGTTTCTGGTTAAGCCAGCCATCATTAAATTCCACACAATATTTGTCTGATGACATATTTGTTATAAGTATAGAGATGTATAAGAATCCTGTAATCAACCACATATAAATATCTTTTTCTTTGAACTGTTTGTATTAAAGGTAGACCATTATCAAGAAGATTTTTTTCTCTTTCTTTTTCTTGATTCCGCAATGTAGTTTCTGAGATAAGTTACGGATACAATGAAAAATACTATACCGAGCACCAGTAGCATAATAAAAGCAAAAACTGATGGTTTTTCCAGACCTGGAATAGGGTGATTAAGTCTGTAGAAATAACCTATAATGGTGTAAACAATAACCATTACTGAAATGACGAAACCATATATTATGGTTGTCCCGTCAAATATCCTTGTCGTTTTGTAGAAATTAGTATTTCTGAATGTAGAATACGGGGCTCTGGCATAGGCAGTTGCTCTTTTCCTTGAACGGTACTGCCTGTATTTTCTCCACTCCTCCATAGCCTTGTGATAGGCATCCGCATCAGACTGAATTTTTTCGTGGTAGGATATAAGAAAATCATATGCTTCAGTGATTATTATAAAGAGTTCCTTTGCATCATCATCATGGTTAATATCAGGATGGTACTGGCGTGCCTTCTTTCTGTAAGCTTTTTTGATCTCTTCCACTGATGCTTCAGGAGATAATCCCAGAACACGATAATAATCATTAATTGTCATATTTTCCTTTAACGCGGAATCATATCACAATTAACAAATTATTTCCGAAGTAACAGGTTAAATCTGGCTTTTATTTTCCCTGATTACCAGGAATTATGTGTACTTATTACCGGAATTCTGGAAGAAAGAAAGTAACTGTATCCCTTATAATACTTTAATAACCCTATTTTAATTCTACTTTGACATATTCGAAAAATCTACCTGTTTATGCCCTGAATCCCTAAAGGGAACAGGTAGATTTTTCTCATTTCTCCCTTAGGGCAGGGGCGAAAAAAGGAGAAAAATCAGGTCTATATCCAATCTGTCAAAGTAGAATTAAATTAACTTTTACAGAGAATTCAGATAATCAGCGCTTTGCTTAAAGGTAGAAGGACTCATTTCCACAAAAATATTTTTAACACCTCCTGTTTTTAAAGTTGCGAAAAACTCTTTCCAGTCAACAATTCCCTGACCTATGGGAGCCTCTTTCTTTGTCTGATCAGACCAGTCTGCAAGATGCGCTGATATGAATCTTCCAGGATATTTTTTGAAATAATCTGCAGCTTTGTATCCTATGCTTATTACAGCAACCTGGAATTGCATCTTCACATATTCAGGATCAAGTACTTTCATAAGTTCTTCATATATAAGAGTATCCCCGATCCTGGCAAATTCCATGTGATGGTTGTGGAATCCCATGGGTATCCCTGCTTTTTTAGATTTTTCCCCGATTTTATTTAGTTCATCAGCTGCTTTTCTCCAGTCATCAAGTGTTGCCTCTTTCGGGAGCCAGAAACTTGAAAGGATCATCTGTTTCTGTCCCGATTCCAGTGCAAAATCTATTCTTTCCTGAAGGTTATCCCTGAGCTCTGCCATAACATAATGAGAGCTTTCGCAAATAAGTCCGGCATCATTAATAATTTTCTTCATTTCCCCTGGCTTCATTTTCATAAGGGGTCCAAATCCTGAAGCTTCATATCCCGGAGGAGAGCACATTTCCATGCTTCTGTAACCCTGATCATACATCATTTTGAGTGTGCCGGGAAAATCACTTATTAATTTGTCCTTGATTGTCCAGACCTGGAAACCAACTGGCATGTTTACGGTTTTCATAAATGTATCTGAATCAAGGTTTAAAGGAAACCTGGAAGCAACCATTGCTGCTCCGAAACCTGCTGCGCTTTTGCCGAAGAAATCCCTTCTGGTAATTTTTTTCATCATATCAATTATAAAAGTTTAAAATTATTTTTGAGGCAAACTAACGGTACGATTTAAATGTTCCTTCGCTGAAGCTGTTAACTCCATCATCTGTTCCTATCCAAACGACTCCTTTACTATCTGTAACAATACACAGAATATTATTACTGTTCAAGCCATTATCCTTTGTATAGGAGGTAAAGTTTTTACCATCAAAAACAGAAATGCCTCCCTGGGTGCCAAACCAGATATTCCCTTTCTGATCGGCGCCAATTGCCTGTACAATGTCATTAACAAGGCCTTCTTCTTTTGTATATACAACCCAGTTCTCCAGGGTATTATTACCTGTATGCTCAGCAACTCCCATATCAGTACCAAACCATTTTGCACCATTTTTCGCGATGAAAACACTCAGGACATTGTCAGACGGTATTATAATCGGACCCCATTGAGAATAAACTGATGCACCTGATATACCATCAACCTCATTTTTGAAGACTCTGGCAACACCTGCTCCTTTAGTGCCAACATAAAGTGAATCTCCTGCCGGATTGGCTGCCATAGCCGTTATCGGGTACTCTTCAAATATTACTGAGGGATAAAGATCTTCATAATCGGCCTGAAGCCACTTGTTATCATAAAATGCTGAAACGCCTTTAGCTGTCCCGACCCATTTGACATTGTTCTTACCTACCACAACCTTTATAACGCTGTTGCTCATTATTGGAGCGTTATCAGTAGTGTATAAAGTTGAGGGACTTTCTTTATCAGCAGGTGATTTGAGAGAGGTTATGCCACTACCGGTTGCTATCCAGAAACCGGTTCCTTCAACACTGTAATCAAAGGCGATGTCTTTCATATCTTTATCCTGCATTTTGCCATTGTGAAGGTTCCATTTCTGTCCATCATAACTTACGATTCCAAGTTCAGTAAGAAACCAGATATTATCTTTATTATCTATAGTGGCCGAATAGAACTTCCTGGCAGGTATTCCAATATCATTTGAATTGCCAGAGTTAAAAATCAATATTAGTGCAAGAAAAGTTAATAGAATCCTTTTTGAGAGAAGAATAATTTTCATGATGAGTAGTTTAAATATATAGTAAAAATAGAAAAAAGTGCTGTATTTTCAATTGCTACGGTTCCAATTTATCCTATCCTATCAAAGATTGTGCAATATTTAACAAATATTATGACCTGAGGGTTTACAAAATTGTTAATTTTACCCTAATGTGCCTTTTTATTGGTACTATAACAGAACCATTCATTATTCAAAAATTAAATTAAGATGAAACAGATTAAAAAACATAATCTGAATATCCTGGTGTTCAGTACAGCTTTAATTATGATGCTTATATTAAGCGGAATTACTGTTAAATCGGGAGCGCAGGATATTGATATTCTTCTGAAAGGTGGACATGTAATTGATCCAAGGAATAATATCGATGAAAAGATGGATTTAGCTATTTCTGATGGAAAAGTGAAGCAGGTAGCAAAGGATATTCCTGTCAAAAATGCAAGAAGAGTAGTAGATGTTTCAGGAATGTATGTAACTCCGGGGCTTATAGACATGCATGTTCACGCTTTCCAGGGGAATGATCCGGAATCATATATTGCTAATGGGTGGGATGCACTGCCGCCTGATGGTTTTACATTCAGGGCCGGAGTAACTACCGTTGTTGATGCAGGATCAGCTGGATGGCGTAATTTCAGGACATTCAAAAAACAGACGATTGACAGATCGAGAACCAGAGTCCTGGCTTTTCTTAATATTGTAGGAGTAGGTATGCTCGGCAGATTTGAGGAGCAGGATATTAATGATATGAATCCGGAGATGGCTGCTTATATGATAACCCGGCTATATCCTGATATACTGGTAGGTGTTAAATCAGCACATTACTGGGGCCCTGATTTTACCCAGGTTGATCAGGCTGTAAAGGCGGGCACAATTGCTAATGTACCGGTAATGGTCGACCTTGGAGAACATCACCCTCCGCTGCCTATTGAAGAGCTTTTTATGAAACACCTCCGGCCTGGTGATATATGGACACACACATATGCTAATGCCCCGAAAGACAGGGAAGTCCCTGTTGATGAGTCTGGTAAGGTCAAACCATTCATTTTCGAAGCCCAGAAAAGAGGTATAATTTTCGATGTAGGTCATGGAGGTGGTGCATTTCATTTCGCACAGGCAATACCTTCAATACAACAAGGCTTTATTACTGATGTCATAAGTTCCGATCTGCATATCGGAAGCATGAATGGAGGGATGAAAGATATGGCTAACCTGTTGTCAAAGTTTATGGCGATGGGATTGTCTGTTCAGGATGTCATTCTACGCGCAACCTGGAATCCTGCCAAAGTGATCAAGAGACCCGACCTTGGCAACCTGAGTGTAGGAACAGATGCAGATATAGCTGTTTTCAGCCTTCGCAAAGGCGATTTTGGCTTTACTGATGTCCGGGCAAAAAGACTTAAAGGAACACAGAAACTTGAAGCTGAATTGACTATCAGGGCAGGAAGGGTTGTCTGGGACCTTAATGGTATTGCTTCACCTATGTGGAATGCCAATCCATGATTATTATCTTTTTATTTTTAAAACAATTTGTCATGAAGTCAGAATTATTATCAGGTCGAATAATAAAGTCATTAGCGCTTCTGCTGATATTTTCACTCGAAATTTCAGCTGTTGCACAGGAAATAGATATCCTGATTAAGAATGGTCATGTTATTGATCCGAAGAACAATGTAGATGAGCAAATGGATGTGGCAATAGCAGGTGGGAAAATCCTCAAAGTTGCCAAAGCTATTTCTGAAAAGGGTGCAAAGAGAGTAATTGATGCTTCAGGGATGTATGTAACTCCGGGATTTATTGATCCTCATACTCATGTATTTGTTGGAAGCAACCAGGGTTTTGCGGATGGATTCTCATGTGTTTCGCCTGATGACATTACTCTTAAATCAGGTATCACGACTGTTGTTGATGCTGGCACATCGGGTTGGAGAAACTTTCCATTGTTCAGGAAAAATGTTATTGATCGTTCAGTGACGCGTGTACTTGTTTTTTTAAACATAGCAGGAGGCGGAATGACTGGATTTCCTTCTGAGGAGGATATGAATGATATGGATGCAAGGATGACTTCTCTTGTTATTAAACAGTATCCTGAAATCATTGTAGGGGTCAAGCTTGGCCATTTCAGAGGAAAAGAGTGGACTCCTTTCGAAAGGTCGATGGAAGCCTGTGAAATTGCGAATGTACCTTTCTTTCTTGAATGTCACCTCCCTGAGTATCCTTTGGATGAGCTACTTAAGCGCATGAGACCGGGAGATATCTTTTCGCACACCTATTGTACCGCTTCTGACCGGGAGTGTATTCTGGATGAAAATGGAAAGCTTAAGAATTCGGTTTCAGAGGCGAAGAAAAAAGGAGTATTGTTTGATGTCGGCCATGGTGGCGGAATGTTTCACTTTGATGTTGCCATCCCTGCACTTAAGCAGGGTCTTGTTCCAAATTCTTTCGGGTCTGATCTTCACCGGTCAAGCATGAATTCAGGTATGAAAAGTATGATAGAAACCATGTCGAAATTTCTGAATCTGGGAATGAGCCTTACGGATGTGATCTATTCAGCTACATGGGGACCCGCAAATGCAATTAAGAGGTCTGACATTGGAAATTTAGGTCCAGGAACTGAAGCTGATATTGCAATTATAAGTGTAAGGAAAGGTACTTTTGGATTTATTGATACCAAAAACACAAGGTTAACAGGCGATCGCAGGCTTGAAGCAGAGATGACGATCAAAGCCGGCAGGATCGTGTGGGATATGAATGGCCTGGGTGCAATAAGCGTGGCATTAAAATAGAGATAAATTACCGGATAATTATTTGTATATGAGAACAGTCAGAAGAGATGTATTTAAGAAAGTTTATTCAGCAATAGCTGGTATTGGTGGATTTGGATTAGCCGTTGAGGCTGATGAGGATCAAATTAAAGCGGAAGATGTATCCGAAATGACAAATACCCAGGATACACCTCTTTTTTCAGGATATACCAGGCTGGGAAATCTTGTTTTTGTTTCGGGGCGAGGTGATCGTCTTGACGGGGACATAAAAGTACATACTGATAATGTTCTTAAAGTTATTGAAGGAGAACTTAAGAAAGCAGGTTCTTCGATGGAGAAGGTTCTGAAGGTTAATGTTTATCTTAATGACATGAACGATTTTCAGGGAATGAATGAAGTCTACCAGGGAAGATTCGGGAAAAACCCGCCTGTTAGAACCACAGTTGCAGTTCCGGGTGGATTACCGCCGGCTGACGCCTATATCCAGATGGATTGTATTGCATATATTTAATTGATTAAAAATACAGATATTTAAATAACCATAACCTAATCTATTTATCATGGAACGAAGAGATATTATTAAGAGTTTGTCTATTTTGCCATTCGCGGGCACTGTACTTCCTATGGAATCAATATTGTCTGGTGCCAGGGGACCTCTTGCACCAGGAGAAAATATTTATCAGTCGATAGGTGTTGATCCTGTAATCAACTGTGTAGGAACATACACGATTATAGGTGGCTCGATAGAAAGACCTGAAGTTGTTACTGCTATGCACGATGCATCAGGTTTTTTTATCCAGTATGATGAGCTTGCATTCGGTATTGGAAGGAGACTTGCTGATATTACAGGTGCTGAATGGGGTATGGTTTCAGCAGGTTGCGCCGCAGGTATGAAGCATGTTACGGCAGCATGTGTTACAGGTGGTAATCCTGAAAAGCTGGTAAGGATACCTGATCTGACCGGTTTTGACAAAACCGAGGTTGTTATTCCAAGAAGATCAAGGAATGCATATGATCACGCAATAAGGAATATTGGTGTTAAAGTAATAACAGTAGATACCCCTGAAGAACTTGAGAAATCTCTCAGCAGGAGGACGGCAATGATCTATATGATGGCTAATAATGAAGTAGCTGCAGATCAGCCATTCTCACTTGAGTCAGTTGTAAGTATGGCAAAACCTTTCAATATACCTATACTTGTCGATGCGGCAGCCGAAGACCTGACTTTCCCTAATGTCCATCTTCAGAGAGGAGCTACTGTAGTCGCTTACAGTGGTGGAAAGGCTATATGCGGACCGCAATGCGCAGGTCTGTTACTTGGTAAAAAAGACATCCTTATGTCAGCCTGGCAGGCCAGCTCGCCCCATCATGGACCGGGAAGAGACAATAAGGTAGGTAAGGAAGAGATGATGGGAATGCTCGCTGCTGTTGAAGCCTGGATTAAAAGGGACCACGTCGAAAAAATGAGGACATGGCATACTTATCTTGAGAACATTTCAAAGCGATTATCATCTGTTAAGGGTGTAACCTGTACAATCAGGGAACCAAGAGGTCTTTCAAATCATAGTCCCTCACTTATAGTTTCATGGGACCCTGATCAACTTAATATTAATGGAATGGATGTTGCTGAAGAGCTGGCTACAAAACAACCAAGGATTGCTGTACACAATACCTATCTTGATGATTCGGGAAAAACATCAGTTAATATATCTTCAGGGCAGATGCAGCCAGGAAACGATAAAATTGTAGCTGACAGAATCTACGAGATACTTTCAAGGAAGAACCAGAAGCCAAAAGCTATGGCTGCTCCGGTTGGGAATCTTGCAGGACGGTGGGATGTGGATATTGAATTCTATAGCAGCAAGAGTCAGCATAATTTCTTCATTGAACAGGATGGTAACTGGTTAAAAGGATCACATAAAAGTGATTTTTCGATGAGAGAGATGTATGGAATTATTGACGGAGACCAGATTAAATTAAGCAGCAGTGAAAGGCAGTTGGCTGATAATGTACCTTTTATATTCTATGGTACTGCTTCAGCTGACAAGATGGAAGGGAAGATCTATATGGGGGAGTATATCGCAGCTAAATTTTCAGCAGTACGACATGAACAACGGCCTAATAACAGGCCTATAAGAATTCCTAACGGGCAGCCGCTGGCAACCTGATTAAGAAATCTAATTTATTGAAATTTAATATTTTATATTAGTGGTACCTGTTGTTTCTTAAACAGATACCACTTTTTTAAATGATATAGTTACATCATGCATCAGGCTGATTTAACAATATTTAAAACTTGAGCAAACAATTTGATTTCATATTTGTTTACTTTTATAGCTTAAAGACATTACCCATATTAAATGAAAAGACGTGATTTCATAAAGGTTTCCTCTGCGGCAGGTATTGCAGGTATTGTAGGCAGGGGATATGATGGATATGCATCTCCATTTGATGCAAAAGCGGATGGTTTTGATCTGCATCCTTTTATAAAGGAGCATCCTGAAGCTGTTTTC
>CAYLYN010000026.1:0-33148 GCA_964387565.1 uncultured Rikenellaceae bacterium
CTCACACCTGCATCAAAATGAAATCCGTCACGGGTAAATGAATTAACCAGTCCGCCACATTCACTGTTCTTTTCAATAAGCAATACTTTTTGCCCTGCACGCGATAGATAAGCTGCAGATGTCAATCCGGCAATGCCTCCTCCGGCAATGATTGTATTGTATTTGTTCTCAGACATATACTTTTGATTCACATATTTTAAAATATATTCCGCTAAGATTTGTTCCTGTTACCCTTTATTCCACTTATTTCCAGACTTTTTTCCCATAGTTCATGAGCAACTTCCTTATCAAGAGCCGGCGGAGCAGGAACTTCCTGTGTGGTTAAGTTAAAAAATTTCCCGCTAATTCCTTCGACTTTTTTTGAAGCTCCAAGAAAATATAAAGCTTCAGCAGATATTTCGGCAGATTTTAGTGTTTTATCAATAAAATTCCTTTTGAACCATCTATAAACAGGGCCGTTTTCCTGACCAGTTTCAGTTTTTACTGCTCCGGGATGCATTGCGTTGATTGATACACCGGAATTATTAAAATGCTCATCAAAAACTATCATGGATAAAAGCTGCGCAAGCTTGGCTGAACCATAGCTTTTAAGACCAGAATAACGTCGTCTCTCCCAATTCAGATCATCAAGTTTCAGTCCCCAGGCTGCAAACCGGTGCCCCTCTGAATTTACCATAATGATTCTTGCCTTTTCCTGTGATTTCAGCTTATCCATTAACAGATAATTTATTATGAACGAAGCTAAATACTGGATAACAAAGACTTTTTCAAGGCCATCTGCAGTAGTTTCTCTCTTAGTAAGATAAATACCCGCATTATGAATAAGTATATCAATTTTATTATCAAGCTGAGCCAGCTCCTTGCCTGCTCTGGTTATTTCATCAAGCCTGCTCAGATCAGCTGTCAGATAATCGCACTTAACACCAAATTCACCGGTTATCTCCTTCTTAAGAGCTTCTGATTTTTGAGGATTTCTATTTATACAGATCAGATCTGCACCCATAGCTGCATATTTTCTTGCAGTCAGGTATCCAATGCCCGATGTTGCACCTGTTATAACGACAAGCTTGCCTTCAGAACTGTTATCACATCTTTCAGGATCAGACTTATTGTTCCGGATCATTGCAAGGATGTTCGACCACTCATATTCCCTGAAATATCTGGTGAACTTTTTATTTTTCATATATAACAGTTATCTGACCACCTCTGTAAAATTGATACAATTATTATACTGGACCAGACCTTTTAGAAATACATCCCCAGGGCAAAAACATAATCCTGGTTACGCAGGGGAACAGGATCAGCCCCCGTAGCGTTTGGCATTGCCAGAGTGTTCCATCCTACGGTCATACGGACATCAAAGAAAAAATCCTTGTTGAGTAGTTTGAAATCTGTGCCAACTCCATAAACGAATGAATAGTCGAAAGTATCGAGACCTTTCATATCGCCCGATTCTTCCGCTATTATCGGAGGTCCGCCCATATTAATTGTACTGGTGATGTTGTAATCTCCGTTCATTAATAATGATAATGCAATTCCCGTTGTGCCATAAATTCCAGAATTTTTTATTTTGAAAAACCTGTATTTCAATACCAGTGGCATTTCAAAATAGTTCAGATTGTATTCAGAAACTGTATTTATGCTTACAGGACCATTAATAGTGACATCCTGTCCTGAGCCTTTCATTGCATACAACCATTCCTGCTGAATACCTACCGATTCAGTAATCGGTATATATAAATAAGCTCCGCCTGCAAAGCCATTTCTGGTATCAGTATCAACAGTATATGTATTATCGGCAGGTGTGATACCATACTGAGTAGCCAGACTGTATCCTGCTTTAAGTCCGAAACGAATTCCTGTTTGTGCATTTATACTTGTAAGTGACAGGATTGAAAAAAATAAGATCACTGTAATTTTTTTCATAATACTTCTTTTATAGGTTATACCAATGAACAAATATTCAAAGTAATAAGTTCATCCAAATTTTTTTCTCATAAACCTTCTGTAAGCCTTACCGAACCTTGGAATATTGTCAAAAATATCACCCCATAAATCATAGTAATCCCTTTGTTCTGTAATTTTTCCCTCTGCATTCAGAGTCAGACGGCTTGATCCATATAAAACTGAGCTCGGATATTTTTTAAAACTCAGGGTCATTTCCCACTCCATAAAGATTATATTTCCATCCATTACAGCATTGATAATTTTCATCTTCAGATCTTTTGAACGTTTTGTCAGACGTTCTGTCATTGCGGTGAATGCTTCAATTCCACGTATTTCCTGAATGGAATCCCTGAAATAAATATTATTATCGTAATAGGGAAGAATGTGTGACCAGTCAGGCCTGCCTTCAGTGTTGTAAGTTCTACTCCATAAATCCAGTACCAGCTCTTTTGTCAGCATAAAATTTATTGTTTAAATATCAATTCTGAAAATAAGGATGCAAATGTTCCAAATGTAATGAATTTAACATATCCTGATCAAACCAAATTTTTTTATATAAATTCCATTCTTTTTTCAAATCTTATACTTTATCGGTCTTTTTCAGGAGAAGACAGATCTTTAAAGCCTCATCTGCATGTCGTTGAGTTTCTGTCTGTGAATCAAATATATAAACTACCTTTCCTGAACGATCAGCAACATAGGTTACCCGGCCCGGAATTAAACCAAAGACCCTGCCGGGAACACCGAATAATTTTCTTACTACATTCCCTGTATCACTTAACAAAGTGTATTTGAGCCTGTTTTTTTCTGCAAATTCCTTATGGCTTTCAACCGACTGGCCGCTTATGCCAATAACAACTGCATCTGCTTCTTCAAATACATCTGAAAGGTCGCGGAAATAGCAGGCCTCTTTTGTGCAGTTAAGGCTCCCGTCCTGAGGATAGAAAAAGATGACCAGTTTTTTCCTGCCCAGGACAGAGGAAATATCAAAGTCATTACCATCCTGATCCTTAAGAGTAAATAAGGGAATAATATCACCTGTCTGAATTCTTTTCATGGTTTTTTTAGTAAAAGCAAATCCAAAGAATGAAATCTTAATTTATTCTTTTCTGGTTTTCTCTTCAATCAGTCGCCTGATCTCATTAAGCTCATTCTTCAGATCTTTGTAATGAATGCTGTTACGATATGTCATCATTATCAGCTTGATTGAAACAAGAAGCACTCCTGCCTCAAGTAAAAGGGCATTCGTAAAACCTTTTACAAACAAAGCAACTGTAAAAAGTATTATTGTAACTACTATTACAATAATTGTTCCGCTATCAAAATATTTTATCATTATAGTATGTTTTGTTTATCATTCATAACCAATATAATTAACAATCCGGCTGGTTTGATCATGGCTCTTTGCATTATGTTCCTGGAATCTCTGAAGTGTGAGTCAGGGTTGATCATTCGGAATATATTTCGCTGGTTATATTTCTTATCATTCCCCTGAAAATAAAACCATGAAACGGCAAAACGCCATACCAGTATAATCTGCCTAAAAGTCCAAGCGGTCTGAAGGTTGCCGTCTGATGCAAAACATTCTGCTTGTCAATTCTGAATTCCAGCCATGCCTCACCTGGCAGCTTCATCTCAGCATACAGAAGCAGCCTTTTTTCTCTCCTATCGGCAATAAGTACACGCCAGAAATCAAGTGTTTCGCCGGCTGAAAGCTCAGTCTGATTTTTTCTGCCCCTTCTTAATCCGACACCCCCGAAAAGTTTATCAATAAAACCACGAATTCTCCAGAGCCAGTCAGCGTAATACCAGCCATTACTTCCTCCAATAGCCCAGATTTTATTGAGGACCTTTTCACTATCAGCCACATGAGATTTCCTTTCATCAACATAACACCCGTAAACCGGAACATTAGCGTACCGTGATATACCATCGTTCAGAGTTTTGGATGTTAAAGCATCTTTCCAGCTTGAAGTAACCTGGTTCATTTCGATCTTTTCAAAAGCTTCCCTTATTGCATCCTCATAACTAAAAGGTGTAATTCCCAGTAATTCACCAAGTTTATTGTCCTTACAGATAACCTCCACTTTCATGGAGTCTACAAGATTTTGTGCGAGAGAGTATGAAGTGGATGTAATAAAATATAACCAGTAGGATGAAAGTTTGGGAGTCATTACCGGCACAATTCCTATCCATCTCTTAAGCCCCCTGACAGACGCAAATCTTAATAGCATCTGTTTATAAGTCATAATATCAGGCCCACCTATGTCATAGCTTTTATTAAATGTTTCTTGATTAAGTAAGACTCCTGAAAGGAATTCGATAACATTACGTACTGCGATAGGCTGGGACTTTGTTTCAAGCCACCTGGGAGCAATCATAACAGGCAATTTCTCAACCAGGTCCCTGATTATTTCAAAAGAGGCACTTCCTGAACCTATAATAATTCCTGCCCGGAGTGTTGTTAGTGAGTAGGATCCGGAACCGAGTATTTGTTCAACATTCCTTCTGCTGGTTAGGTGCCTGGATAATATCTCTTCATTTACTATTCCACTGAGATAAATAACCTGACGAGCTTTGGTTTGTTGAATGCAATTTCTGAAATTGATGGCAGAGTCCTCCTCCATTTTATCAAAATCCCCGGTTGAAGTTGACATCGAGTGAATAAGGTAGTATGCAGCATCAATGTCGGAAGGGATATTCTGCAGCGTATCAGGATTTAAGAAATCTGTCTCAAGCACTGATAATTGCATTGATCCGTATTTCTCAGAATCAAATCTTGCCATGTCGCGTACACAACAGATCACCTCATGTCCGTCAGCCAGGAGTTCAGGTAACAATCTTTTTCCTATATAACCTGTTGAGCCTGTAAGAAGTATTTTCACATTGTATATTTTTAATTAAACAATCTTTCCCCTGGTTTGTTCTTCTTTAGCTGATTGCTTTTATGAATAGACGGGTGATAATATGATCTATCCGGCCAATTTTATTTAATTTTATGAGTATATAAATATCTAATTATTAATACAATGTTTATGAAACTTTTCTTAATTGCTTTACCGGTCTTTTTTGTAATTGATATGATATGGCTGGTACTTGTAGCAAAAAGGTTCTATCAGGATCAAATTGGCTTTCTGATGAAACCTGACATTAATTGGATGGCTGCTGTTATTTTCTATTTACTGTTTATTGCAGGTCTTGTAATTTTTGTTATTTCACCGGCTGTTGAAAAACATTCATGGTTCCATTCTCTGGTGTACGGGGCATTATTTGGTCTTATAACTTATGCTACTTACGATTTAACAAACCTGGCCACTTTGAAGGACTGGCCTGTTTTAGTCACTGTTGTTGATTTAATCTGGGGTACGGTTTTGGCATCAACAATCTCGGTGATTACCTATTTTATTGCGAACAAAATATAAAACAGGCTGAATAAATAATTCCTTTTCCTTCAGAAAATAATAACTATCTGCAGCTTTCCAGTACCTTTTTATACAGGTAGAATTCAAAGTTGTCTTTCCATCGTGAATCATCTTTTACATAAGGCCATGCTGTAACAACAACAACAAGGTTCTTATCCGGAGTCACCATTATTGTTTGTCCTCCATGCCCTGCAGCCCAATATACCTTATCCGCGGGGTTGAGCCAGAAATAATAACCATACGAGAACCCCTGAAGATTTACATGTTCCCTGGTAGCTTCGCTTAAAATTGTACTGTCAATAATCTGCTTATCTCCCCATTTGCCATTCTGAAGCAGCAACTGACCGAATTTTGCCATATCCCTGGGCTTCAGGTTAAGATTTGAGGCTCCATAGGTTACTCCATCGCGACCAGCTTGCCAGTACCAGTCATCAATATTCAGAGGGTCAAAGAGGTACTCTTTTGCGAACTCTGAGAGCGGTTTTCCATATTTTTTCTGGATTGCGAATGACACCAGTTGAGGATTAACATCTGTGTAATAAAAAGTAGTTCCCTGTGGATATCTCATTTGTGATGATAGTGCAAACTCAATTGTATTTCTTGTCATAAAGAAATCATACCCGTCATCCTTATTATCCCTGACTAGTCCGGTACGCATTGTAAGTGCCTGATCAATTGTGATATCCATTTTATCCTGATGGTTATCAAAATACTCCGGGTAAATATCACTGAATCTTTGGTTTACAGAATCTAAAATACCATTCTGTAAAGCTAAGCAGAATAAGATGCCAGTAAATGACTTGGTCACAGATTTAATATTTGTAATCTGATGAATATCCTCCGGTTCCCTGGAATAAGCTTCAGCAACAATTTTCCCGTTTCTTATTATTGTCATACTTCTCCCCAGCAGGAACTGATCTTCCTGGTAAAAATATCTAAATGCCTTATCGAGTTTTAAGCTATCCATGTTTTCGCGGCCGGGGGAGGAAAGAATCCATCCATCACCTATGTCAACTGGAGTGAAGCCTGAATAGGGCCGTTTTAATGACTCATCTTTCATGCAGGATAAAGAGGCAAAAGCGATTACTATGAAATAAAACAGTCTGTACACATATCCCGGCATGATGATCTTTCTCTTTTTAAAGATTAAAATCCTATACTAAGTCCAAAATTGTTTAAACTACTGACCTGAGGGTGTTCGCTGGCTCTGCAGATCCTGTTGTATGAAAAGGAATAAAGCAAAGCATAGTAATTATCCTTCTTTGTATGAAACCTGTATTCTGTTCTGAAATAGCTGAGCAAAACATTATTTATTACTCCTGGTTTAATATTACTATTGGTGGTTTTCAGAATAGCTGGCAAAGACCACTCTTCCTGAGCATAAATCCTGACTTCGTCGGGCCGGCTGTAAAGACCCATAGGGTTAAAATCCCAACTGATAAACCAGGCCTGGTTTGTTTTATTTTTAATATACAATTTGTTGCATATCCCTGAAGTCAGGCTGCTTGCCCAGTATGCCCTTGATTCATCCCACACAGGGTATTCTGCAAGAGAATGAGCATACCTCAGATTGTAACCCAGGTAGTAATCTATTTTTCCATTTTTTACAATATGAAATCCCATGTAATAACCAAAACCAAACTGTATATTTTGGCTCACCTTTTCAGTCTCAGGATCTGCTTTGAATTTGCCATACCTTAAAGTGACAGAAATTTCATGGAAGTTCTTTACTCTTTTTTCGAACCTGTATGTCAATCCATTAATCGATCCTTTATGGACTATAGGAAATAATATTTCTTCCTTCATCCGGTTTATACCTGCCTCGTATGTGAATGAATGATATCTATCTGCGACCCTCGCTTCCTGACCTGTAACAATTTCAGGAAAAAATAAAATCAGAAAAAACAATAAAAGTGTATTTTTCTTCATTTAAATATTGAGTTATTTACCAGAGACATTCAGTACCTTTTTTGGGATATCTCAAATAGCAGAGTACAAAGTTACTTCATATTCATTTTATATTCAACTTCCTATCGCACTGCTGACATAAGATGAACACACTACGATAATCAAACTAGCAAACTTATAGGGCCAGTCTGATTAATCTTTTCAATTCATTGTTTTTTAGCAACAATAAAGCTAATGGTCATCCCATTGAAAAATAATTTTTCAGCATTTACGATGGCAAAATTCTGCCTGGTTATTAATTGTTCCAGATCAGAAGTCTTAAACATATTAAGATACAAAGGAAAAAATCCAAGTCGTTTCATGAAACGAAAAATTGTAATTTCCAGTCTGGTTTTAGAATCCATTTTGTCTTTGAAACAGGACGTTATTGAAATAAATAAACCACCAGCTTTGATCAATTCATGAATTCGTTGAATTACCTTATCACTATCCTCCAGTAAGTGAATTATTGCAAAGGCGATTATTTTATCGAATGAGTTTTTTTCTAAATCAGTAGTAAAGATCGTTCCTTGTATGAAGTCGACATTCTTAATATCTGCTTTATTTTTCTTTTTTAATGCTTCTCCGATCATCTCAGAAGAGATATCAAGTCCGTGGATATGTTTAACAGCTTCAGCAAGTTCTAATGTTTTAGTCCCTGTAGCACATCCGAAGTCAAGAACATAATCATTTGTATTTAGATATTCTTTTGTCCTGTCTAATAATTCCCGTGACGCGCTTTCGAATTGTTTTTCGCTGTCGTCAAATTTTTTTGCCTGTTTATCCCAGAATATTTGTGTTTTGTTTATCATGATTTATGTTACCAGGTATTCTTAAGTCATTGTTATTAAAACGTTTCCTGTTTTTGGTCCTGCTCACAGGTCATATTATACAGAATAGTTGTTATAGCATCATTTTCTGCATTTTGTACGTTCTGCAAACTTTGTGTCATTATAAGCTGATACCTTCTCCCCGATATTATATAGCGTGAAATCTTTGCCATCTGCACTAAGCCATTATTAAAATGACGCAGGCGATATCATAATACTGACAAGTTATAAAACGTAAGTTAAATTAAATCAGGAATTAACTAAAAATTATCGATATCTTTTTCTAGTCAACAAATATCAGCTCTCCTTTGGTTAAAGTATAAAATAAGCCTACTATTTTTATCTCTCTCTTTTCCTCCATCTCTTTTAAAACAGGACTTTTTGTCCTGATTGTCGAGATTGCATGTCTTATATTATTTTCAGATACCAGCTTTACATATTCCTCATTTCCGGAAGTCATATCGCCCTTGTAGTTTTGACTCATTTTTATTGCAGGTTTTATCTTTGATAGTGTTTTAGTAAGGTTTCCCAGTCTGACATCGTCTATAGCACCAATAACTGCCCCGCAATGCTGGTGCCCCAATATTATAATTAATTTTGCTCCTGCAACTTTACAGGCAAGTTCCAGGCTGCCTAATAAGTCCTCGTTCACAAAATTTCCGGCAATACGACCAACAAATATGTCCCCTATGCCCTGATCAAAAACATCTTCAACAGGTACCCGGCTATCAAGACAGCTAACCACAACCGCTTTAGGATATTGGCCAAAGACAGATTTTCTTATCTGTTCTGAATGATCCCGCTTTGTAAGATTGTTATTTCTGAACCGCTCATTCCCATCCAGAAAGTCTTGTAAAATTTGTTCGGGAGTTAACCTGGCACGCTCCTCCCTGCTAATTACTGTTTTAATTAATTTATCTGAGTCTTTTTTTTCGACCTTGATTTTATTGTTGTTCATATCCATAATATTTCATCTTAAATATTAACCAGAAATATAAACTTTTGTTAAATGAATATTAGTCTATTTTCACCAATTATTTTCATTCTGGTAATAATTCCATACATTAGTTATCAGGTAAAGTAAACTTGAATTCACTTCCTTCGCCAACTTTACTTTCAACCCAAATTTTTCCTCCGCATTGTTGAACACACTCTCTGCAAAGTACTAAACCCAGTCCTGTTCCCTGCTCACCTTCTGTACCGGTTGTGGATCTGGTTTCTGCTATTTTAAACAATTTCCTGATAGTTTGTTCATCAATACCAACCCCTGTGTCTTTTACTGATATCTGAATAAGATCTTCCAGATTATCTCCTTTCATCGGTTTTGATGTTATTAAAATTTTTCCATACCGAGGAGTGAATTTTATTGCATTTGAAATAAGATTTCTAATGACTATACTTACAAGATCCTTATCTGAATTAACAAGTATATCTTTAAGAACTTCTGAATTTAGATTGATATTTTTCTTGTTGGCAAGACCATTTAGTAAAAGAATGCTTTCATCAATCAGTGATTTTAAATTCACTTCTGAAGAGTTGAACTCAATTTTTCCCCTCTGAGAACGTGACCAGAAAAGAAGGTTTTCAAGAAGTCTATACGTGTTTTGGCTTGTGTCATAAATCATAGCGACCATTTCCCTGCGAGATTCTTCATCATATGCTTCATAATCCTTAAACAGAAGTTGTGATAGACCCAACAGGGAATTAAAGGGATTTTTAAGGTCGTGTGCTATAATTGAGAAGAATTTATCTTTAGTAGCATTTAATTCCACCAGTTCATCATTTTGTTTCTTTATGGTTCTTTCCCTCTCTTTAATTTCTGTAATATCAATAACCAGTGAGAAGTATCCCTTTATTTTATTTTTTACATCAAAGTGAGGAACAATGGTAGATTTAATAAAATTCTCTTTCCCGTTCTTAAGTAACCTGGTACTCTCGAAACTTACTATTTCACCTTTATTTGCAATCTTTATATTTGCTCTGATCAATTCAAAATTCTTAACACCGATAAACTCTTTTATTTTTCTCCCGTAAATTTCACTGATTGAAACACCCAGCCATTCTTCATGAGCCTTATTTACAAACCTGTACCGAAGATCAGTATCTACATATGAGATTAGTGCCGGTAAATTATCAGTAATAAGATTAAGCGTCTGCTGACTGATGAACAGCTTTCTTATAAGATTGTTCTTTTTGTCAAATCTCCTGCCATAGAAATATCCTGTGATGGCTCCCAGTATGCCCATCAAAAATGGAATTGCCAGATGATGCCAGTGAGATTGCCCGGATGAAATTGAAATATCTCCAGCAATATCTTCAAGATTTATAATAATAAGGCTTATTAAACTACCTACGCCAAAACCAACCAGTGAGAACAGATACTTAATTTCTATTCTCATCATATGTCGGGAATAGTAATTTTCATCATCAGCAAATTCTGTGAAACTTATTTCTGGTCCGGTTTTCACTCTGTATATCTTATTTTTCTATAGGTTTTAATGATCAGACAGATGAAAATTTTAATTAAGTATGGAACTCTGCTTTGTGTAAAAATTGCAGCTTCACAGATTCCGAATTAATTGCCTTTATCAAGGAATTGCTTAACAATTAACAGTAGAGTTTTTTTATCGAAAGGCTTTGATATTAAGCCGTTACATCCGTTTTTAAGTGCTTTTTCCCTGTCTTCTGCATATGCAGTCTGGGCAATAATAGGGATCGAAATATTGACTTCTCTTATTAACCTGGTTGCGGTATACCCATCCATGACAGGCATCCTGATATCCATCAGTATAAGATCAATATTCCTGCCTGACAATGCCAGTTCAACAGCTTCTTTCCCGTTTGAAGCCCTAAGCAATTTCAAATTTGTGCCATTCAGGAAATAGTTTATAAGTTTGTAGTTGCTGTCAATATCTTCAGCAACCAGGAGAGTCCTTGTTTCATGGAAAAAAAACTCCTCCGCTGGTGATTTTTCAACTGAAGGAATACTTACTTCAATCTTCTTTTTACAGGGGATCGAAAAGTTGAATACTGTGCCGATTCCGGGTTCTGAGGTAAGACTGATATGTCCTCCCATAAGTTCTACATATGCTTTTGAAATTGATAACCCAAGTCCGGTCCCTTCATTGATCCTTGTGAGATCGTTATTCACCTGGTAAAACCGATCAAAAATTCTTTCATGGTACTCGGGAGGAATTCCTATGCCGGTATCTGAAACTGAAAACTCCAGATTACTATCCTTTTTACAGCATTTGATATTTATACTCCCTTTCTTGGTAAACTTAAGAGCATTACCAATAAGGTTGGTCAGTATCTGATTAAGCTTGGTATTATCAATAAGCATCAATGCATCAGTATCTGATATATTGGTCTCAAATGACAGATTAAGATTCTTTTCATTAGCTAATTTTAAAAACTGATTATATATTGACTTAAGAAAATAATTTATATTAACTTCATTTAAGGATATTTTCACAAGATTTGCCTCAATATTAGAGATATCAACTATATCACTTATTATTGCAAGAAGATGATTACTGCTCTGCATTATCACTTCAAGGTACGACTGACGCGTCTGATGATCAACATCAGGTTCTCCAAGCAATGCAGAGAAACCCACTATAGCATTCATCGGAGTTCTTATTTCATGAGAAATATTATGTAGAAATGCAGTTTTGAGCCTGTCACTCTCTTCTGCTTTGGTTTTAGCTTTTAATAATTCCTCTTCATTCCTTTTTTTATCAGTAATATCATTGAATATCTCGAGCATGGCTTTCTTTCCGGCGAAGATCATTCCCGTATGACTGATTTCAAATATTCTACCACCTATCACTCCATGTGATTCATATACCTCAGATTCACCAACATTTATCCCTTTATGCAGAGGGCAATCAACGCATTGCTTTTTATCGTCACGATAAATTTCCCAGCATTTCGCCCCAACAGCCTCATTCCCGAAAACTCTTTTAAAATTGTCACTCAGAAACATTATTGTTCCTTCTTCATCAACGATATCCATTCCAAACGGAATGGTTTTAAGCAAAGATTCATTGAACATGTAACTTTGATGCAATTTCTGTTCTGCCTGTTTCCGTTCAGTGATGTCAAAGTACACACCAAGTACACCATAAATCTTTCCGTCCGAATTCCGTAACGGGATCTTACTCTTAAGCAGGGTGATAGTATTACCTTCAGGTGTGGTCTGGTTTTCTTCAATATTAAATTTAGAGTTACCGCTCATAATAACCTCATAATCATCGGTCCGGTATAATTCCGCTTGTTCACTCCATATTAGCTGGTAATCATTTTTACCGATGATTTCCTCCGGGTCATTAAAACCCGCATCCTGAGCGAAGATTTTATTACATCCCAGGTAAACCAGATTGTTATCCTTCCAGAATACTCTGACAGGTATTGCATTAAGTATCCCTTCAAGAAGCTGTTGCGCTGCTTTAACAGCTTCATCTGCAAGCTTTTGTTCAGTTATATCAGTAATGGTGCCTATATATCCAACAACCTTATTATTAAGTAATTCTGGAACTGCATTTCCAATAACCCATACAATCTTACCATCAGGTTTAATAAATCTGTACTCAGCAACTGAAGTTATCTGTGACTTAACGTCCGATTTCCATCTTTCTTCCAAATTTTCCCTGTCATCAGGATGAACATTCTTCAGCCATCCAAAACCTTTTGATTCCTCGGCTGTTAATCCCGACAATTCCTGCCACTTCGGGTTTACAAAGGTAGTATAACCATTAGGATCGGTTCGGAAAATCCCAACCGGTGATACAAGGGTAAGGGTCTCAAACATATGCTGAATCTTATTCAGATCTTCTGCTGCCTTTTTCTGTTCAGTTATATCCTCAACAGTGCCGTCATAATATAGAATTTCTCCATTTGAATCCCGTACTGCTTTTGCGCTCTCCCTGACGAAAATCTCTCTGCCATCCCGACAGATCCAGACAGCTTCCATATCCTTTATCTCTCCATCTTTTTCTATTTGATCGATAAATATTTGCCGTTCGTATGAAGGACCATACCCGGTTTCTCTCAGGTTCCGGCTCGCAAGTTCTTCGAAGGATTGAAATCCGAGCATCTTAACCAGAGTCCTGTTTGCCAGGAAGATCTCTCCCCGTTTATTTGTTCTGTAAAGCCCGGCAATTGCATCATTATAAAGAATGCGAAACCTTTCCTCACTCTCCCGCAAAGCAGCCTCGGCTTCATTTTTTTGCTTTAATAATTTTATTTTATTTACTGAATTATTCAGTGCCGGACCAAGACGGGAAAGATTATCTTTGAGAATATAGTCATCTGCTCCTGCTTTCATGCATTCTACAGCGATCTCCTCATTTATTGATCCTGTAACTAAAATAAAAGGTATATGAGGAGCCAGTTCATTTCGAATCTGTAAAGCAGACATTCCATCGAATCGTGGAAGAGTATAGTCGGAAATAATAATATCGGGTGCAAAAGATTTGAGTCCTTCAAGAAAATCCTTCCTGTTGTCGACAAGATGTTTTTCGAATGATATTTTGTTCTTAATAATTTCGCGCCAGACAAGTTCAGCATCAGATTTAACATCTTCAACAAACAATATTTTCAATTTTCCAGCCATATCTTCAATAAAGTATTTAATAAAAATTCAGATATTGATCATAAATTCTTTGTATGAACATCAACCGGTTTAGAGCTGTTTTTGGTTGCGATTTAATTAACTCTTTCAATCTCATTTCACCGGTTCATTAACAAGCAGCCAGTATAATCCAAGGCTGCTCATAGCATTAATGAACTGATCGAAGTCGACAGGTTTGACAACATAGCTGTTTACTCCGTAGTTATAAGCTTCCTGAATGTCAGGCTCCTGCCTTGATGAAGTAACAATAACAATCGGTATATTTGAAGTTCTTTTATCTTCTTTCACGATCTTAAGAACTTCCAGTCCGCTCACTTTAGGCAACTTGAGATCAAGCAGCACAACCTTTGGAGGATTGGTAAAGCTTCTTTCGGCAAATTTTCCCCTGCAAAAGAAAAAATCGAGAGCTTCTGCTCCGTCTTTCGCAATAAAAACATTATTGGCAAGATTATTCTTACGTAGGGCACGCACTGTAAGTTCAGAGTCCCGTGGGTTATCTTCCACGATTAGAATTTCGACTGCATTAATATCTTCCATGATCTGTTTGTATTTATTTATTTTTTATACTTCATTTTACCCTTATTGAGGGTGGAGTGTCCAGTCATATATCCCCGCATTGCAGGACTTACTCCTTGTTCTGATTTTTTCCTTTTGCTTTTATCTTTAACAGGTAAGGAAAAATAGAAAGTTGCTCCTTTCCCAACTTCACCTTCTGCCCACACTTTCCCTTCATGACGTAGTATAATTCTTTGAACAATTGCAAGACCAACCCCGTTTCCCTCAAAATCTTCTTCACTATGCAACCTTTGGAAAACTCCAAACAGTTTATGCACATAACGCATGTCGAATCCAACACCATTATCTGTAACAGAATAAATTACTTCGCCATCTGATATCCTTGATCCTATTGTTATTTCCGGTACTAGTTTGAATGATGAATATTTTACAGCATTTGAAAGCAGGTTGGTCCACACCTGCCTGATCAGGTTTGAATCACCGTAAGTGTTAGAAAGTTTTCCGATTTTAACATTGGTTCTGCTCTTATCTTTTGCGGGGATGATCTCTTCTAATACAGAGGCAGTCATTGTTCTCATATTGATCAATGTAAAAGACATATGACTTCTTCCTATTTTTGAAAAGCTGAGCAGGTCATCAATAAGCTCACCCATTTGAGCTGCACTTGAAGTAATGATCCCGCAGATCCTTTTACCTTCCTCATCAAGAATATTCTCATAATCTTCCATAAGGATCTTTGTAAAGGAGTGGACAGATCTAAGAGGTGATCTGAGGTCGTGCGATACAGAATAGCTGAATGCTTCAAGTTCTTTATTGGCGGCTTCAAGCTGTTCTGTTCTTTGAATAACTTTATGTTCAAGAACTTCGTTCAGTTTTCTGATCTCCGATTCTGATCTTTTGAGATCAGTAATATCATTATGTACCGAAACAAGTACTTTCCCGAAATGAGAGTGGTCAAAAATACTGACGTTTGCATAGCACCAGAATTCGGTGCCGTCTTTCCGTCTGTTCTTTACCTCTCCCCTCCAGAAACCCTTTTCCGAAATATTTGAGATTATTTCAAGGGCTGTTTCTTCAGGACTCTTTTCTCCAGGGGCATTTACAATAGAGACATGTGCTCCTATCATTTCTCCCGGTCCGTAACCAAAAAGAGCCTCAAATTGCGAATTAGCATAAACAATTATTCCATCCTTCATTCTTATTAAATAGACTGCTTCAGCCATATTACTCATAATCTCGTTCTGGAAGCGCAGTTCTTCTTCCTCGCGCTTACGATCAGTAATATCTGAGACTGTAGTCATAAAATACATCGGTTTATTGTCCTGATCCCTGCGCAGGAAGGTACTTACATCGGCCCAGACAATTGAACCGTTTTTATGATTGTATCTTTTGATAAAGCGGACAGAATCAGTTTCTCCTGAATAAAGCAAGTCAAGAAATTCTTTGGTCGACTCAATATCAGCCGTGTAAGAAATTTCCTGCCATTTTTTATTTTCCAGTTCTTCCGATGTGTATCCTAACATATCACAGAAAGCCTTATTGACATTTATTTCTCCCGATGGTAATGTTATCGATTTACCAATAACTGAATAATCGAACATGTACTTGAATTTTTCCTCTGCTTCCCTAACGGCGCGTTCACTTTTTAACTGATCCTTGTAAGATTTTACCCTCTGATTCTTTATAAAGAATCCGAAAATCAGCGCATTCGTAACAATCAACAGGATTATTGCCGTAACAGTTTGAATAGTATGTCTTTTGAGTGGAAGAAGCAGCTCTTCCCGGTCAATTTTTGTAACCATAAACCAGGGCAAGCCGCTAATTTCATTAAGATATCCATAAACCGGGATATTCCTGTAGTCGATCCCCTCAGCTATCCCTTTGATCCCCTTGACCGCTTTTACCCCCAGAACATCTTCAGCAGTTAAAGGCAATCTCATATTTAAGGCGGTATTCTTGTTGTGCCGTAATTCATTGAGGAAAATAATGCTGTCTCCTTCGGCTCTTAATAAGAGCGTCTCAGCGCTCTTGCTTGGCGTAGGCCATGACTGAATAAGCGGGAAAAGTATTTTGCCTGGATCAACCCGGAGTATTAATACTCCAAAAGGAGTGGCATCAACTTTGACCGGGTCAACTAGCGGGACAAGAACATCAATGTGGATTTTACCCTTATCTTGAGTCCTGTGAAGGTCGGTAAAAACTACAGAATCAGTTTTCAGAACAGTGGCAAGTTGTTCGCGTATGCTGGCTGTTCTGACCGAATCGGTCAGTGATACTTCTATAACAGGTCTGAACAGTGTGTCAACGATAGAAACCCCGTTATAATCATACTCCATTGTAACAGATTCCATCCATTTTTTCAGAATCCTGTTTGTATTAGGATTGCTTCTGTTACTAAAATAGCTAAGAATGCTCTCTGTCAGAGGATCATTATGTCTTATTGCCTCTGCATCTCCATTTCTCTCACTGTACCATTGTTCAATCTGCCTGGTTTTAAGATCCGATATGGCTGTAAGATAATTCTGGTTTTCATTGAATATTCGTTTTCGCTGACTTTCAAAATAGATGAAACCAACAAGTATTATACCGAAAGTAAAGAATATGAAGATTATTACCAGCCTTGTCGGGATAGTATTCTTTAATTCTGTTTTATCGTTTTCTGACGGCATTTCGTAAATTTATCATGTTGGTAACTTCCATTACAAATACAGGAGAGGAGACATTTATCAGGGAATTTCGAAGAATTAGTTTTCGGCATCTGGCGCCGTTACACCTTACATATACCACAAAACATGCTTGCCCTGTCTAATTCTAGTATCATGGTCTCTCTCCTTTGCCTAAATAAAAAGCTATTATCCTGCAATGCAACACCTTGTATATGACTGCAAAAATAAGAGTCTGGCAGGCAAAATTTTGTAAGGTATATTCTGAAAATTCTTTTGTAGCTACCAGTATTTCTTTTGTTGCCCGGGTTAAACCAGGCCTTCCATAATTGCAAATTTTATTATATCTGCTGTAGTATTAAGCCCGAGTTTCAAAAGTATACGGGATCTGTAAGTACTTATTGTTTTGGGACTTAGACTGAGCTCAGCTGCGATCATTGCCAGTGTTTTACCTGATCCTAAAAGAGAAATCACCTCTATTTCCCTGGGCGACAGTAATTCCGTGTATGAATCGTGTTTATTTGCCCTGTTATTTTCAGCTAGCTTATCGGAAAGTGATTGGGATATATAACCTAAGCCCTGGGAGACTTTGAAAACCGCATTCTGAATTTCTGATGGGGGGACAGTTTTCTGGATATAGCCCGAAGCTCCAAACCGGATAGCGCTTAGTGCATATTGTTCTTCAGGATAAGTGCTGATGATAAGAACTGGTAATTGAGGTTTTAATCTCCGGATATCTTCCAGCAACTCAAGACCTCCTCTGCCAGGAAGTGAGATGTCAAGCAATATAACATCAAAATCGAAAGCATTAAGTTTCTCAAACATTTCTTTTGCATTTCCCGCTTCTTCAATGTTACCATACCTTTTGTATCGATCATCTTCGAGTAATTCCCTCAATCCCTGCCGGACAATGGGATGATCATCTGTAATAAGCACCCGTATCATGAGATGAAGTTTTATTCCTTTTATCTGCTGTTTATATCATGGATAAGTTAATAAATAAAAACCTTTTGGATTTTCCAATCAATTCAGCTATCCAGTGGTATTATAACTGTGATCACTGTACCTTCCCCTTTTCTGCTTTTAATTTGAAATTCTCCATTATATGCCTTTGCCCTTTCTCTCATTCCGATAAGTCCGAATGATTTATAATTTTTAATTTTATTCTTAGCCATACCAATGCCATTATCTCTGATAACCAGATTAAGTATGTAATTTTCAACAGAAATATCAATTGCCACTTTACTTGCTTTTGAATGGCGCGCAACATTTGTCAGACTTTCCTGAATAATCCTGAAAACGCACAATGAAATTTCCTGATTTTCAATTGATCTTGCCGAATCAAATGATAAAACTGAACTGATTCCTGTTGATTTGCTGAAGTCTGAGAGCTGCCATTCAATTGCTGCCTTAAGCCCAAGGTCCTCCAGTACACCTGGCCGTAACTTGTATGAGATATCATGAAGGCTTTTTACAGTTTCATTAATGAGATCGATCATACTGTTAAACTTATCTACAACATTTCTGGATTGTACTCCCATTCTGGATTTTATCCATGAAATATTAAGATTCAGGGCTGTCAGTTTCTGACCAAGGTCATCATGTAGATCACGTGCTATCTGGGTCCTTTCATTTTCGATCACATCCTCAAGATGTTTTGAAAGGGCTCTGAGCTCTTTTGTGGTTTTTCGCAATTCAGCTTCGTTTTTTCTCAGTTTTAATTCGATCAGCTTACGTTCGGTTATGTCAACCGCAACACCTACGGCACCTGCTATTTTACCCTCTTTGTCTATGATGGGACCAATATGATTCTCAAAATGCACATCTTTCAGCTTATTAACAGCTGTTACAACATTCCCATTTAAAGCACTGGTCAATACATCTTTACCTGGCAAAACAGAACCCGTAACATCTTTAAAAGGGAGCAGTCCAAACAGATCGTAGGCAGACAATCCAACATTCTCACCTGGTTTTAAATTAACTCTTTCCAACTGCTTGCCTTCAGAAAGAGTAAAAATGCCATTATTATCAGTGGCAAATATTGTGATTGGTGCATTTTGCAGTATAATATGTAAAAGATTCTCTTTCTGAAAGAGCTTTTCTTCCATTCTTTTTTTCTCAGTCAAGTCGCGGACAAAGCTCACGATACCTATTTCATTTTGCTTATTATCCTTTAATAATGATACTAAATGTTCTGTCGGGAAGATCTCCTCATTCTTCCTCTTTGCTTCATATTCAAAATTTGCTGATTCTCCCCTGTCAAAAGCTTCCCTGATCATTTTTCCGAATTCCAGATAATGATCATAATCAACATGCAAAATTTTAGTAGATTGATTTAGAAGTTCTTCCTTTGAATAACCGAAAATTCTTTCAGTTGCTTCATTTACTTTGATTATGTTCCTTTCAGGAGTTACTGCAATAAGAGCATAATCAACGGAATTGAAAATCCGGTTCAGCCAAAGTTCGGATTCTCTCAATGCCTGTTCAGCCTTTTTCTGCGAAGTGACATCAATCCCGAATGAAATTGTTCCGATTACATCACCTTCTTTACTCAATGTACTATGGCTCCACTGGATGTGTCTTTCCTCTCCGGTTTTCGTAAGGATCTGATTACCAGAGATTCCTCTTGGCTTTTGTCCATTGATTATATGTGAAAACTCTTCTCTTACTTCCTTGAATCGGTTTTTTGGAACTAATACTTTAAACCAGTCTTTCCCCAATATATCTTCTCTCTTATAGCCTGAAATATTCTCAAATGTTTTGTTGACTTTCAGAATTTTTCCTGAATTATCCAACTGGATAAAAATCACATTAGCAGTCTCAATAAGATTCTCTGCAAATTCCCTGGCTTTTTTAATTTCATTTATGTTCTGATTCTTTCTGGTTATATCCCTGATTATAATAATTGTAAATTCATCACCTCCGGGACTTTTAAATATTCTGGAAGAAACCTCGGCTGGGAAAACTGATCCATCTTTTCTTTTTTGTCTGAGTTCTCCAAAAGCTCTGCCCGTTCTCTCCCTCTCGGCCAGAAGAAAGGGGAGATTATCATCGGTTGTATCAACAAGTCCGTTACGTCCTGCAGAGATTATCTCTTCCTGAGACCTGCCATACATTTCACAGGCAGCAGGATTGGCGGCAAATATCCGACCATCGGGTGCTGTCAGAAGAATAGCATCCATGCTGTTCTCAAAAACTGCCTGACAGACAGACTCAACTTCAGCTATTTTATTCTTAATATTTTTGCTCATTGCTCCTGTTGATTAATTTTAAAAAAGAGCAGAAATATATTAATCGGAATAAACCTTGATATAAAGTTAAGCAATTGCATGGATTAGTCACCATGAGCAGATTTTCCCCGAGGTGAAAGTCTGGCTTAAAGAAGCAGTAGTCAGAAGTACCTTTAAACTCAGTGAAAACGAAGATTTCGCAAAGTTCATAAAGGTAAATTATTGTAAACCAGTACTTTGTGTTCTAAGTAAGTTCCGTTGTGACCCTGGTGATCAACTTAATTGAGCTTATCAGACAGCCCTTAGTATCTTCTAGAGGAAGTTTTCGGAGATGGCAGGAAGGAGTCAGCCTGTTGCGATGGCTGATCAGCTTAAACATATTGTCCGTGATAGCATCCGTATTTTTTATTTCATGGGGTATTTTATATATAAGTCTTGTTTTGGATAGATAGTGATTAGTTTAATTGCAGAAAATAATGTTGAAGTATTCTTTAATCCACTTTTGCCTGTGATTCATATCCACAAAAAAAGTCTATCTGTTCGAAGGGATGGCTCAACTTACCGGAAAGGGCCTGTCGGATATGGGCAGTAAGTGTTGCCTGATGCAGGCCCGGGCATCGGCCATATGGCTGACTGGTACCCTCCATCTGGGGGGCCATAATCCCGATAGCTTTCGCTAGAAAATTGTTTGACAATCACCTTAACCATATTATCAGAGTTTAATTCAGTCCAGGATTAAATCTGTCTTACAAAAGCTAATTGTAAAAAGAGTGTTAGCAGTTAGTGATCAGCGGTCAGCCTTTATGTCATGCAATTTTAAATTTAACCGGAGATGTGCCAGATATTCGGGTAATTACTTTTCTTGCTTCTAAGTCAAGTTTTACCCATTCCATATGCCATTCAAGGGAACCTTCAAAAAGGATTTTTTCTTTTTTAAAATCTTCGGTTATTGTCTTAAAAATTTCGGAATGAGTGCTTTCTCCTTTTACTTTAAGGCAATTCAAAACCGATTTTTCTATTGCACTATATTTTTTTATATCCATCCTAATGGCTTTTTTACCAGCAGGATGTTTGAGCTGAATCTTTTGTACCATGGTAATATTTTTTAGAAGTAATCATTTTGTTGTCTTAGCACCTATCTTTTCACCAAGTTTTTCAAACTCTATATCGTTAGGCTCCCATAATTCTATTTTATTGCCTTCTATGTCCATTATGTGAACAAATTTGCCATATTCAACAATCTCAATTGTATCAATTATTATTACTCCTTTTCTCTTCAATTCTTCGATTAGGATTTCAAGGTTTTCAACTCTGAAATTAATCATAAAGTCTTTGCTTGAAGGTTCAAAATACTTTGTCTTTTCTGAAAATGGGCTCCATTGAGTAAATCCTTTTTTTGTGCTGTCAGTACCTTGTCTCCATTCAAAAACTGCCCCATAATCATTAGTATTCAGACCAAGATTGACTTGGTACCATTCTCTCATTTTCTCTGGATCTTTACACTTGAAAAAAATACCTCCAATACTGGTTACTTTTTTTATAGATAGTTGACTGTTATTACTTTTTGATGTGATTGACCTGAACCCGAATCCAAGAGCGAATGTAAAAGCAAATGCAAGAATTATTAATATTATCTTTTTCATTGACATAACTATTTTGGTTTTGTAACTATTGTCATTTGCTGTTACTGCAAACCGGGCGTGTTGTAATCAGTCCAGTTTTAGATTTGTAAAAGGTATACGAAATATCTTGAAAGAACTGCTGTAACAATCAGTTATTTATCAATATTAATGGCTCGTATGGCTAGTGACCAAGAAGGGATTAGTTGGCGAGTCTTTTATACTAATCATTTAATAAAGATATAGTTTATTTTGATGGAATAATCAGGATTATGATACATATTTTTAACCGTTCTGAACTAAGAGCAGGTATATAGTTTCTTGTGAAAGCTAATGGTACTCTGGAATAATTGTGTAAACGATTCTTGTCAAATCATCAGGGTATTAGCCAGCCGGATGACCGGTACCCGCCAGCTGCCTGGAGCAAAAACCATGACAGCCTGCCACTCTTCAAGCGGGGAGCTTATGAATCATGGCTCCTACCGGGTCAGCAACAGGGATTATTTATTTGTTACGGGGCTGTAAACTGTAAAGGATTATTTTTCCTGAATCTGGTCAGAAGGTTATAACTTTATCGCTGTCAACTACCCAGTTTGTAAGTTCAGCCATTGTGCTTATTTCTGTCCCATCAATCAATTGAACAGTCTTAAGTCCTCTTGCATCCGCGCAACTGCCACAAATTTTAACTTTTGCTCCTTTTAGAAGTACTGCTTTGAGCATCCTTTCAATATTGTAATATCCATTCGGAGTATTCTGGTTTGCGATTGCACAATTTGCTGCGTCTGCCATAAGAAATATTCGCACTTCGGCTGATTTATTGTCTTTTTCAAGTTGCATCGCAAGTCTTAAAGCGTTATAAGCTTTTTCAGTCCCGTAGGGAGCATCATTGATTACGATTAAAATTTTCTGTCCCATGATGAAATGTCTGATTTGAAATAATAGTCAAATCTATGCCTTTCTGAAAAACATACTTAGAAATGTTGTATCTGTCACCATTGAAGGATCCATTCCTCAAGGTTTTCTTCTTCAAAAATGTCTGGTATAATAAGTTTGTCATCACCATTTGCGTGCATTTCGATAAACGCTTTATCCCAACCTTTTCGAGGTTTTGAAAGTGGTTTGATGATGATATGTCAACTATCCGGAATCATTTCAGCAGTATCACGGATATTATATCTTTCGATAATGGTTTTGCTGAACCTTATCCCCCTTGACATTCTTTTCTTCTTTCAGATCAAAGTCATTCTGTAGATCCAGCCAGAATTTACAGACCTTGTTAGTGGCTGGCATTATTTTATTAAGTCCAATTGTCTTAGTATATCTTTTGTTATTTCAAATCTTGCAATACTCGTTTTATCAAAGTCAGAAGTTTTAAAGTTTAGAGCATAGAAAAATGTATTATTGTCTTTCTCGAGGTATCCCACAAGCCACATTATGTAATTTTTATCATTTAGCAATGCACCACCGGTTTTGCCGTAGAGTTTATATGTATCATTTTTCTCAAGGAGTAATATATTTTTAACTATATCAATGGATTGTCTTGATACAGGCAGGTTGTAATTGTAAAATCTGGTCAAAAATTCAATTTGCTGATTAGCGCTTATCCTTAATAAGCCTGCAAGCCAAAATCGATTTAGTTGTCCGGTCAGGTTTTTATTGCCATAATCAAATTCATTAATGTATTTGTAATAACTAATAATCCCGATTTTCTCCGCAAATCTTGAATAAACCCAAACACATGAATATTTCATTGCTGTTTTTAAAGTTTGGTCTTGATTCCATGTTTTATTTGGCCATTCATGACCATCCCATTTTATAATTTCATTGGTATCCCTGATTATTCCTTCTTCCAGTACAATTAATGAATTTGGAATCTTGAATGTGGATGCAGGGATGTATCCTGAATCACATAGATTTGAATTGTAGCGTATATATTCATTGTCTGTCTGGTTGAAGAGAACAAAGCAGCCAGTGACACCAAATTTGTCAAATTGGGGTTTGAAGTCTTTTTCTGTCATCTTTTGAGTAAATCCAGGCCGGAACGATAAGATCAGAATAAAGAGCAGAAGATGTTTTTTCATGTGTAGATAATCTTTCAAGGTAGTGTTATTATTTTAACGGTCGGGTTGATCTATTTTTTTTCACAGTTATTAGTCCCGGCAAATGGCATGAGTTACGAAAATGGTGATTACTCAGTGGATTGAGTGTCTGTATTCTGCAAATACCCTGTTATTTGAATAGAATCTCAGCATTTTTATTCATCAGATCATCTGTCAGGTCTAAAGCATCATGCAAGGAAATCCATCCTTCTGATACCAGCTCACTTAACGCTTGTGTAATCCCTTTTCGGGCAATTGCTGCATGTCCTGTTAAATTCTCAACAATCACCTCGTCTCCACCAAATGTAAATATCTTATTGTTTGGTGCTGTCAGAATAAATTTTTTCAAAAAATCTTTTGCCGCTAACGGATTAATTGACCAGGACCAGCACATATCAATATATGCGTTCGAATAACTCTTTGCTAAGGAAATCAGCTCTTCATAATGAGGATAGCAAATGTGGTAGAAGATAAATGTTGTATCGGGAGATTGTCTGCATAGTGCAGCACAATCTGCCGGATTGTCCTTTACCCAATGCATATTCATTACATTATTCATTGCCCATTGGCCTGTATGCATCTTTACAGGTAATCCATATTCAGTAGCTTTATCAACACAGTACCAAAACAAATGGTCTTGAAGCAACTTCTCTTCAATGAAACCTGTTTTTTGAGAATTGATTCTTTTAAGAAATATTTTATCGACCTTATCAGCTTTTACTTTCTCAAAATCTAGCCTTCTAAAATAGGCATTCCCTATTTTTACTCCCTTTGCAATTTGATTATATTCTGCAAACCACCAGTCAATAACTGAATGCCAATCTGATAGAGAGATTGGTTTTATATGTTCAGGAACATAAAAAGGAATGTTTGAAACTTGAATTAGCCCATTCAAAGCAATATCCTGAAACAACAAATCCGGGAATTCACTTTTACGAAATGCACGAATCGGGGAATGAACATGACAATTCCTGATATTTGCTATATCCCGGATAATGTGTTTGTAAAAGCCCTTTTGCCTTGTTTGCATATAACTATCCTGAAGTTTTCTAATTGTGCTATCTGAAACATCATCAACGTTATAGAGAATTTTAATAGTATTTCGAAACACCAGTCCGGAAGCGGTATTTTTTAAATATGACCAATAATCTTTAACAATTGACCATTTATCAGTTGGATAAATTTGTTTTGAAAACAATCTGCTTATCAGATCTTTCGACATTCCAGCTGAAATCAAGTCGAACTTGAAATATTGATCTAGAAGTAGTGACCAATCATCACATGGAATAATTGGTTCTATGCAACTTAATCTTTCAGACTCATCAATTAAATGTTCATGAGTGTCAATAAATGGTGTCTCAAGTATTTTTTTCTCTAATATGTTTTTTACTTTCTCCATCAGGAATTTCTGTATGGTTATATTGTCTTCATTTTTGAACAACCAAGATAGAATATTATTCGAATCTTATAGAGTTATGCTTTAAGCAATTCGAAAACTAAGTAATAGTCTCCCGGGTCGCGCTATGGCTTAATTATAAGGGCCCGGTAATATGGGGAGGTTGTGTTACCCGACACAAGCACCGGGTAGTCCCGCCAGCTGCCTGGAGCAAAAACCATGACAGCCTGCCCCTCTTCAAGCGACGAGCTTATGAATTATAGCACCGTCCGCTATATGCCGTATTAATTTTAATCTGTCTTATAGGTCTGTCTATTGAAATCGAAAAAGATTGGATAAATGGAAGTATTGTCCTGATAAAACAGGAACAATCCTTTTCCCCTTATTTATATCTTTTTCCCGATATAAAACACATAGCCATAAAACTCTTTATACTTGTAATATAATTCAGTTTCGTGTCGTTGGTAAGCCACGAATTCTTCAGCAGCTTTATTTCCTGGATATTTCTTAAGGAAAGCTTCCTGTGCCATAATTTGTGGAGTATAAAAATGTTCAGTCCAACAGTTTTCAGGCAGAATAAAGGTCGCAACAGGAATAAATCCTGTTTTTTGTAATTGGGCAATCTTATTAGGAATAATGTCTATCTCAGGATAAGCTTCCAGCCAAAACTCATCAATCTCAGCAGGACGTTTCTCGGTAAACCACGACGCTTCTGAAACAGCAATATAGCCTCCTTTTTTCAGGAATTTCCGCCACTCGTTCAAACCTCGTTCAAAACCAATGTTATAAATGGCTCCTTCTGACCATATTAAGTCCAATTCTTCATTTTGAAAGGAGAGGTTATCCATTGAACCAACGACACCTTTAATTCTATTTTGAAGATTCAGCTTTACGGCATTAGAATTGAATAGGTCTATAAAAGTCGGAAACAGGTCGATACCTGTAATATATCCCGGCGTATTTTGGGCCAGCACCATTGTCTGACCACCGGTTCCACAACCAATGTCTGCAATGTGAGATTCACTGGTAATATTATTTATAAAACTCAAAGCTTTGTTGGTTACTTCAGGACTACCTGGCCCTTGTCGCTCGATACTTGAAAAATATTCGCAGATTAAATTGAAATCGAATTCGTGAATTGATGTATTTTCGTTACTCATGATGTTTAAATTTATATTTTGAAATGCATGGTAAAAGACTATTAAATGTATACCATTGCATCTGCTGATCTTATTATGTAGAAAATTATCCGACATGAACATGTCAGAGTTTTATTATGGGATAATCCTGGGCAGAATACGCCAAAGATTATTTACTTCACCAGGTCCTTCTTAAATTTGAACATCCAAAGTTTTTAGATTGAACAAAGGTAGGTATTCTTTTATAATTGTTGATTATTCATTTCGATAAAAGTGACAACTTTGTTAGCCGAAGCCTTGACAAATGAACTTTATTGACCGTGTTATGTTTAGGCCTTGTTAATTGTCTGGGTGGGAATAGTTTGTCAATCAGTCATTTCAATTTTATCCGGCTAGTTTGTAGTCCCGGATTAGGACTCCAGGTGAAAGATTTAGTCTTTTTGTAAGATTCCGAATCATCTCAACAGTCAACTTGCGTTTGCGATTAAGAACTTCAGAAACCCTGTTTTTACCTCCAATCACATCTGCAAGGTCAACTTGCTTGAGCTGCATTTCCTCCATCCTGATTTTAATTGCCTCAATAGGATCTGGAGCATCTATTTGATAGTGTTTCTTTTCGTATTCGTCAATCATTAATCCGAGAATATCTGCTTCATCACTTTCGAGTGTGCCGATCTTAGCATCAAAGATTTCCTCAAGTCTCCTAAGTGCTTTTTGGTAATCTGCTTCTGTTTTTATCAGTTTTATATCCATAGTTTTAATTTTTAAATCGTATTTGCATCAATTTTCTCATAACCAGTATGAGTTCCGATAAATCTGATGAAGATCCATTGTTTCTCATAGTTGAATTTTGCTACAAGTCTGTAGGAATTGCCTTTGATATTGAAAACAATCCTGCTATCTTTTAAAATACCTGCATTTGCATAAGTCTTTTTGACATCATTGGGAGTTAACCAGTCTGAGTTCATTGCTGTGTCATACCAAGTCTTTAAGTACTGTTCAGTATCAGCATGTTTCTCCCAAAACTGTCTTAGAGTACTTTTTGCAAAAATCCTCTCCATTAAAATGTTATCTGTGGCAAAGATATGAATAAATTCCCAAAATGGGAACTATTTATCAAATTATTTTTTAGAATCTTGAAAGCCCGTTATTGTTAGGCCATTGTCCAGATGAATTTGTCATGGTGCAAGGAGGGTACGGCGTGGTTTTTGCCATCCGGGCCTGCTCTGACCGATCCGCCGACCGGCGGAGAGCGTCGTGGGGTGTAAGGAGGGTATGGCGTGGTTTTGGACCCGATTGGGGTACTTGTTTTTTACGGGAACTCTCTGGCGTAATGGTGTTTGCGTTTTGGAAGTGGGGTGATTGAATTACAGATTTTAGTTCGGGCCGATAAGCCAATTGCTGTTTTTGACCGGCTGGCGTTCACGTCACCGATGCAAAAAGTGTGACAAACCAATTAACTATACCGCTTGTTGTGCTGTCGTGCGTTTATTTCTTTTTTAAAATATACATACAGTATTTGGATACCGATTTATATCCTGATTCTTTATCTACGTAACTATAATACAAGGTAGAATCATTCAAGATGTCAAAGTTAATCTCGGATTTCTTAAAAGTTTCCTTTAGTATCTTTACTTTTTGTCCTTTGTCCTGAATGCAAACACAAATCAGGCCTCTGATACCTATCCTTTTTGCAATTTTAGTAATCAGGTTAGTTTCTCGTTCTAAGTCTCGTTTTTCAAAATGCAACATTGAATCAAGTAGCACAATATCAAAGTCTTGGTAATTCTCAAGCGAGTAAATATCTCCATATAGTCCAGTTATATTTAATCGTTCTTTTTTTGATATTGTATTCAATTGTTCTATCCCGACTTTGGAGTTATCAATCCCAGTGATTTTGTATCCAAGTCTTGCCAAAGGAATCGCATCTCGACCTTGACCACAGCCTAAATCAATCAGACTTCCCTTTGGCTCATATTGTTTGAAAAACTCAATCAACTCAAAATAGGGTTCTCCAAACAGGTCCTTTGTCTTGTAATATTTATCGTATTTTGACATTTGAATCAATTAAATCTTGTTGTGTCTTGTTTATTTTCCGAATGCAGCACAACGGCACGGCGGTAAGTTTCGTAGGTATTATCCCGATGCAGGAGAGCGCTACTTCTTTGGTGCTGCCCGGCCGGAATCTCTCTAAAGCCACCCTGAGCCTTTCGAAGGGGGCGAAGGCTTGACAAATGAACTTTATTGACCGTGTTAGCGGATCGTAATTATTAAATCTTTGACGCATCGGACACTAGCTCCACCATTTTTGTGTACATATGTTTCGGTTATATTTATGTCTGAGTTATTTACTGAGATCTGAAGTGCTTTTGAGTCATCTTCTTTGGAGATTCTGTTTGCCCACCAACAGCCAACAAGTCCTTTTGCATAATAGGTTCCATTATAGAAATGTCTATATCCACCAGGTAATCCGATAAAATATCCATTGTTTTCAACACAGCGATTTGGTGAAGTCCAGTAATTACCAAAATAATCTTTAATTTTTCCACCGGCGATTTCTTTGCCACCAAGATAATCTATCAATATTTCCCATTCGGATTGACTTGATACATGCCATCCTGTAGGACATAGTAGTCCTGTCTCAATTGAGTAGAAGTTATAAAGTGCTCCGTAAAGCGAATTATTATTATCTGAATCATTATCATACCAACAGTAACCGGGAGTATTCAGATCATAGTTCAAATACCAGTCTTTGCTTTCGCTTAACAAAGTAATTTTTGATCCATCGTTAAAGTGAGTCACTCTGAGATTTTCCTGCATCCAAATCTGGGTACCAATTCCTATTGTCTTGTATTTATTCCCATCAATGTCGATTATTGAGTCTATTTGTCCGGTATAGTCAACTATTTGAGGCGAACCATACTCACAGCCATAAAGTGATAGGAAAGATAAGGTTATGATCCAGATTTTGTGGATAATATGTTTTGTCAGGGCAGTCAAAGTCAGGAGCATTTCCCTTATAACGAAGTCAAGGTTTATTTGTTATGCTTCAGGCAGTATTTTATGACCGTTAACGGTCCGGCAATAAAGTGCGTTTGTGTCCCCGAGTACTCGGGGTGGCGCATTTTTTGCCATCTCTTAGCCTCCGTAGCTTTCTTTGACCTCCGTAGCTTCAGCGAAAGAGGTAGCGAAGGAGGCCAGGTACAGAGGTTACATGAATGCTGTGTGTGTCGCGCCGAAGGCCCTGACCGATCCGCCGACCGGCGGAGAGCGTCATGGGGTACAAAGCTACTAAGTAATTGAAAATTAGTCCTGGTATAGTTAAGTTGTTAACAGTAGTGGCGCGCAGGGTTAAGTCCCCCAATAATTAAGATCCCGGTAGGGCAGAAGAGCAAAAGCAAAAAGTGTGACAACCTGTCCCGATTTATCGGGAAACAACTTACCCACTGTCAGAGTTAGTGGTTCGGTTTATTTTTTAAGTCACCCCATTTTTTTGTGACGTCTGTTTCTCCCTCAAAGTATTTTGTTTGGTCTTTTTTATTAAAAATCTCGAAGGAGGGAGCGATTAGGATCTTTCCGGAGTCTGGATAATCACATATATCGAATCCTATGAAGGTTCTAATATCTAGATATGTGCAAGGTTCTGAAGTGTGATTGTAAAACTGATGTGCACCAGAATCTCCCATTTCGAAAAACACCAAATCACCTGAAGTGACAACGTCTAGTCCATTAGGGGTTCTTAAAGTCAAGGACCCAGAGATAATCATGAACAATTCTTCAGCAAACCGATGGGAATGGTATGGAGCTGAATATTGTCCAGGATTTAGTAACCTCAAATCGAAGTTTAAGTTTTTGGGATTCAGACCTTTTTGCCTCCTTGAAAAATCCGAGAATAACCTGAATTTTTCAATCTTATTAGGTTCTTCTTGAAAATTTCTGTCTTTAGATTTTAATATTGTTGCCATTTTTATTGAAATTAATAAACTTGAATATAGGACTATTAATAAGGTTTTGAGAATTTACTTCCGTGCATGCCGGCAATCTCTTTCCAAGGGATTTATTTTCTATTTTGTGAAATATTTAACACTTGTATTTCGTTCTGTAACATTTATTTAAGGATATTCGTCATAGATTTGTTTAATAAACTTAAAACGCTGCAATATGAAAATCCTTGGAAGAACAATTCTCTGCATTCTTTTGTCAGGTTACTGTGTAATCTCATCATCACAAACCGTTGGTAAACAGTCTATTGGATTACAACTTAATCCTTTTGTTGATGAACATTTATTTAACCACGAATTTTATAGTCCTGTCTATGCATTTCGTTATACAATTGGTATAAAGGAACACATAACATTGGGACCTGAATTATCTGGGTTCTGTTCAAAAGTATATGCTGACGATTTTACATTTGGTAATATTAATGTCGGAGGATATTTGCGTTATTCATTTTTACCTAAATCCAGAGTAAAGCCATTTGCAGAAGCAAGCGCTTATTATACTTATCATTATTGGAAGAATGGTCCGGAAATAAACTACTATGGTGACAGAGAGCCAAACGGCCGCGAAAACTTTTTGTCTGGCTATTTTGCACCTGGAATATCATTATACAATAAGTCAGGAAGAATTAGTTTGGATCTGATGTATAAATTCTCAAACAAGACTTTTGTAAATAATGAGAAATCTGTTTTTTCATATAGACTCAACTTTTGGTTCTGAATTGAATAATTGAAATACACATCATTTTCTTCAGACCCATATTTTATCGTGTTGAGTCCTGCGGGGTATCTGCGCCATGTGTGCTAACGGCCGGCGGTATAATTTCGTAAGCGTTACCCGGTGCAGCAACCAGTTCCTGATCCCGGTACTCCCGAGTACTCAGGGGAGCAGAAATGTATCCTGGTGGCGAAACGGGTATGGCATGAGTTTTTGCAATCCAGGCCTGCCCTGACCGATCCGCCGACCGGCGGAGAGCGTCATGGGTACAGAGGTTATGTGAATACTGTCAGTGTCGCGCCGAAGGCCCTGATCGATCCGCCGACCGGCGGAGAGCGTCATGGGGTACAAGGCTACTAAGTAATTGAAAATTAGTCCCGGTATTGTTAAGTTGTTAACAGTAGTGGCGCGCAGGGTTTTGTCCCCTGTGATTTAAAATCCCGTTAGGGTAGGAGTGGTTTTGCAAAAACCATGACAAGTTTATTACCCCAACCGTCCGTGTTAGGCGTTCGTAGTATTTAATGTTGTCCAGTCTTAAATCTGTCGATGAATAAATTGTCCCGGTCTGAAAAGATAATCTCGCTATACTGCATGTACTTTTAGTCTCTTGATATGTTTGAATTCAGGTGCTTTTGATTTTTTTTCTTCTTCAAGATCATAGTCATTCTGTATCCCAAGCCAGAATTTAGCAGAATTGCCAAAGTAGTAACTAAGTCTTAATGCAGTGTCAGCTGTAATGCTTCTGTTACCCTTAATAATCTCAGACGTTCTGGTCTGGGGTATCCCAAGGTCCTTTGAAAGTCTATAAGCAGATATATTTAAAGGTTTAAGAAATTCTTCGAGAAGAATCTCTCCTGGGTGAATATTTGATAGCTTTTCCATTTGTCTATTTATGATAATCCATTATTGTTACATCACTTGAGTTCCCATCATCCCATTTAAAAACGATTCTCCACTGGTCATTAATCCTGATACTGTAAGAGTCACACATCTTTCCGGAAAGTTTCTCCAGTTTATTCGATGGTGGAACTTTTAAGTCCATCAGATTCTGTGAGTTATTAAGCATTCTTAATTTTCTCCTTCCAATTTGCTGTATTTCCTGAGGTAGATTTTTGACTCTATCCCCATTCCATATTTTTTCAGTCTCCTTTGACCCAAACGAAGCAATCATATTCCGTGTTGCGTTACTAACGTCAAAGATAAGTATTTTATTTGATTAAGCAAAATCATCTATTAATAGAATATTTATCCTTAAGACCGTTAGGCGGCATAGCATTTTAGATCCTGGTAAACCGACGAGTACAAGGCTTGAGAGCGTATGCAAGTGAGCGTTGGATCAAGCCGGCTATATCAAGCAGAATTTGGTAGATGAAGGAGTACAGATAAGTGGATGGAATTTAAGTTTTATGCTTAATTTGATAAAGTAGTAAGTCTCTCATTTTGTGTTTTCTATGACGCCTGACGGCCCGGCAATAAAGTGCGTTTGTGTTGCTCGTCTACTGTCGTGATGGTAGGATGCTTTGTAAGTCAGATTCCCGGTAAAAGGTAGAGGCGAGCATGGCGCATTTTTTGCCATCTCTTAGCCTCCGTAGCTTTCTTTGACCTCCGTAGCTTCAGCGAAAGAGGTAGCGAAGGAGGCCAGGTACAGAGGTTACATGAATGCTGTGTGTGTCGCGCCGAAGGCCCTGACCGATCCGCCGACCGGCGGAGAGCGTCATGGGGTACAAGGTTGATCGGAGCCGCGAACTTATCACCGGTTACAAAGCTGGATGGGAGCACTGGCGCAGTGTCGCGCCGAAGGCCCTGACCGAAGCGAAGCGAGCGTCATGGGGTACAATTTTAATTGCGAGCAGATGCGCGTATCCGGGTGCAAGAATCATAACAAATCTGTCTTGGGTGCAGGAGCAAACAAAAACCGTGACAAGCTTATTAAACATAGCACTTATGATAAAAGCATAGTCTCTGGTACGATACAATAATTTCATAAAT
>CAYLYN010000027.1:0-32005 GCA_964387565.1 uncultured Rikenellaceae bacterium
AAACTCGTCATCCTAACCGGTGCCGGCATGAGCGCTGAGAGCGGAATAAAAACTTTCCGTGAAACGGGAGGTTTATGGGAAGAATATGATGTAACCGAGGTTGCAACACCAATGGCCTGGGCAAAAAACCGGGACCTTGTACTCAGGTTCTACAACGAAAGACGCCGCCAGCTTGAAGCCTGTCAGCCAAATGATGGTCACAGGGGACTCGCTGAACTCGAGAGGCATTTTGATGTTCAGATAATAACTCAAAATGTCGATAATCTCCATGAAAGAGCAGGCAGCTCAAAAATACTCCACCTGCACGGAGAGCTTACCAAAGCCAGAAGCACTGCAGACAGAAATCTGATATACGATATCGGATATAAGGATATAAATCCGGGTGATCTATGCGAAAAAGGCAGCCAGCTTAGACCGCATATTGTATGGTTCGGGGAAGATGTGCCGATGATGGAGGAGGCAGTCAGGTTAACTTCAGAAGCTGAGATTTTTGTGGTTATCGGATCTTCCCTGAACGTCTATCCTGCTGCGGGATTGATAAATTATACTCCTAAAAATACCTCCCTGTGGCTAATAGATCCGAATGATGTGGTGGTTCCGGATTTCAGGAATATTGGAGTCATAAAGGAAGGAGCAGCTAAAGGAGTAGGAGTTTTGAGGAGGAGACTGCTTGCCGGGAATCCTGCATAGAGTTGAAGCCCCCGGCCCGCTAAAGCGGTCCTGCCCCCTAAAGGGGGCTCAAATATCGTACTGAATTAGCCCCCCTTTAGGGGGGTTGGGGGGCAGAAACGACAGAGAATGAAGCCCTTCAGGGGGCAGGGGGGCTGCCAGGGCTGGTAGTAAAGCCCATTACTGTACAGCGGAAGCTGGGCTGGAAAATAAGTCTCTTAGTAGGCATGGGGCCAAATTTTACTACATTTACATCCTGAAACTGAGTAAGAATGACCTCGCGAAACAGAAAAATAATCCTCGCCATTACCGGTGCCAGTGGCTCCATTTATGCAAGACTGCTACTGGAGAAACTTAAACAGCTTAAAAATCCTCCGGAGGAGATTGCTGTTATCCTTTCCGATACTGCAAAAGAGATATGGCTGGCTGAAACAGGTGAAAAATTCAAGGCAGAATATCCTGCGAAGGAATATTCAAATAGTTCATTTTACGCGCCATTCGCATCAGGTTCATCAAGCTACGATACCATGATCATTTGTCCCGCATCAATGGGTACCGCCGGAAGAATCGCAAACGGAACCTCTGATGACCTTACAGCACGTGCTGCCGATGTGATGCTGAAAGAGAAAAGAAGATTAATAATAGTACCGCGTGAAGCTCCATACAACCTCATCCATATTAAAAACATGGAAGCTCTGACACTTGCAGGTGCAATAATCTGTCCGGCATCACCCTCTTTTTACAGCAATCCGCAGACAATTGAAGAGCTCGCCATGACAATAGTGGATCGCATAATCGACCTGGCAGGCTTTGAGAATAACAGTTACAGGTGGATGGAGAATGATTGACAGCAGGATAATAAAATTCTTCCGGAAACATCATGTTCTGACAATAGCCACATCCTCAGACAATGAACCATGGTGTGCAAACTGCTTCTATGTTTATATGGAAGATGAAAATGCACTTGTCTTTACAACTGATGCAGATACACGGCATGGAAGGGAATTTGTTGAAAATCCGCTTGTAGCAGGATCGGTAGTCCTCGAAACAATGGTTATTGGTAAGATCCGTGGTATACAGTTCCAGGGAATTGTTTCAGAACCACAGGATGATCTTCTCGGAAAAGCAAAATCTGCATACCTGAAAAGATTTCCTGTAGCAGCTCTCATGGATACAAGGTTGTGGATCGTGAAGCTGACACATATTAAGATGACGGATAACAGGCTGGGGTTCGGAAAAAAGCTGATCTGGGAATCCTGATTTTTAATCAAAGGGTTTTTGTTACACAGAGTGACACAGAGGCCTTCGGTATATATGCCTCAGGCATACACAGAGGGCCACAGAGGAAACATTAATTTACATTTTTCTCTGCGTTACTCTGTGCCTGCTCTGTGTTTCTCTGTGTAACTAAAAAGAAATACTAATTTTGTCTCACTAAATCTTATAGCATGTTTTCAGGAATCGTTGAAGAAGCCGCTCCGGTTGTAAAGCTCGAAAAAGAGAAAGACAACCTCCACATAACGATGAAATGTTCATTCGTGAAGGAGCTGAAGATCGACCAGAGCATTTCTCATAACGGGGTATGTCTTACCGTTGTAAAAAAAGAAAAGGATACCTATACCGTAACTGCTATCAAAGAGACCCTGGATAAAACCAACCTCGGTCTCCTTCAACCCGGCGACAAGGTCAATCTCGAAAGAAGCACTAAACTCGATGGTCGCCTCGACGGTCATATGGTACAGGGACATGTCGATCAGACAGCTGTTTGTACAGATGTAAAGGAGGCAGGAGGAAGCTGGTACTATACTTTCGAATATGAACCGGTACAGGATGATTACATTACCGTTGAAAAAGGATCTGTTTCGGTAAATGGTGTGAGCCTGACTGTTGTAAACTCAAAACAAAACTCATTCCAGGTCGCAATAATCCCTTTCACTCATGAGGTCACTAACTTCCACCAGATCAGGAAGGGAACAGTTGTCAATCTCGAATTTGACATCCTTGGAAAGTATATAGCAAAGATTGTGAAGCAGGTCTTGGGGAGGTGATTGCCTCCAGCCCTCCAGCCCGGGTCCACCTCCTATGGGGCATATCTGTCAACCTAAAAGTATAATTATCATGAGTTAAATGGAATAAGTTTCCCCTCCTTTTGAAGGAGGGGTGGACCGCTCTGGCAACAGAGCGGGACGGGGTGGTTGATTATTATATCAGATTTATTCCTTTTTTTATTAAAACTTTCCTTATTCTATTTTAAATAGTCATGTTCCTGGAATACAAATCTTTTTTCAAACCATAAAACAGTTAAGCCAAGGTCTTCCTGGTATTTTTTCTTTTATATCTATCAGTATCTTATTAAAATCTCCATTGTGATCGTTGTCAGGCAAATCAACCACCCCGGCTCCGCTCCGCGTCGCCACCCCTCCTTCAAAAGGAGGGGAAAGTATTTTACTTACACTGAACACCATAGCCTTGAACAAGGAGGTTTGTGCCTTTTTTTTCCTATCTTTGTCCGAATTTTTTCAATAACAATATAATTACATAATTATCTGATTACAATGGGAAAACGTTTTCCTGAATACAAAGGCCTTGATCTCTCGAAGGTGAACAAAGAGATCCTGAAGGTTTGGGATGAGAATGATACATTTCACAAAAGTATCCGTGAGGTTGATGGGAAGGGGGAATTTGTCTTTTATGAAGGCCCTCCTTCAGCAAACGGGATCCCTGGTATTCATCACGTTATGGCACGCACCATCAAGGATGCCATCTGCCGTTTCAAGACTCAGAGCGGATACGAGGTAAAACGCAAAGCAGGCTGGGATACTCACGGACTCCCTGTTGAACTTCAGGTGGAGAAGGCGCTGAATATCACAAAAGAGGATATAGGGAACAAAATCTCGATAGTCGATTTCAACCAGGCCTGCCGCACCGACGTGATGAGATATACAGACCTGTGGGAGGATCTTACAAGGAAAATGGGATACTGGGTCAATATGGATCATCCTTATGTTACCTATGATAACCGATATATAGAAACGCTGTGGTGGCTTCTCAAACAGCTATACGATAAAGGAGTGCTATACCAGGGATACACCATACAGCCATATTCACCGGCAGCAGGTACAGGACTCAGCTCGCATGAGCTCAACCTTCCCGGATGCTACAGGGATGTGAAGGATACTACCTGTGTAGCCCTTTTCAAAGTGATCAGGGATAAAAAGTCAGAATTTCTCTATCATGATACAGATACAGCAGATGTCCATATCATGGCATGGACAACCACACCATGGACGCTTCCTTCAAACACCGCCCTGGCTGTCGGAAAAGATATCAGGTATGTGCGGGTAAGAAGTTTCAACCCCTATTCAGGCAAACCCATAACTGTTATCCTGGCTAAAGAACTGCTCCACTCATATTTTCCGGAGTCAAATACGGGTCTGCATTTTTCAGAATACAAACCTGCTGACAAAAAGATACCTTTTAAAGTTACAGGCGAATATCCGGGTATTGATCTCAAAGATGTAAACTACGAACAGCTCATCGACTGGGTAAATCCGGGAGAAGGTGCATTTAAGGTCCTTATCGGCGACTTTGTCACAACTGAGGATGGTACGGGTATAGTGCATATCGCTCCAACCTTCGGAGCCGATGACTATCGTGTTGCTAGGGAAAATGGTGTTCCGCCTCTCCTGATGAAGAGAAAAGACGGCTCCCTGGGTCCGATGGTTGATAAGCGTGGCTATATGGTTCCAGTTGCAGACCTCGACGAAGATTTTGTCAGGAAAAGTGTCAATACTGACACCTATTCTGATTTCCAGGCTAAACCCGTCAAGAATGAATATGGCATTGATGTGGATCCCGACAGGGAAACTCTCGATGTTGAGATAGCAGTTTCGCTGAAACAGGATGGCAAAGCTTTCAGGATTGAAAAACATGTCCACAGTTATCCTCATTGCTGGAGAACAGACAAGCCAGTCCTCTACTATCCGCTTGACGCCTGGTTCATCAGGACAACTGCTTTCCGTGAACGACTGATAGAACTGAACAACACTATCAACTGGAAACCACAGTCAACAGGAACAGGAAGATTTGGCAAGTGGCTTGAGAATCTTGTTGACTGGAACCTATCCCGTTCGCGTTACTGGGGTACTCCCTTGCCGATTTGGGTAACTGAGGACCGTAAAGAAGAAAAATGCATAGGATCAGCTGCCGAGCTCAGGGCAGAAATTGAGAAAGCAGTTAAGGCAGGCTTCATGACATCCAATCCATTGAGTGAATTCACAGTGGGGGATAACTCGGAAGAGAATTATCAAAAGTTTGATCTGCACCGTCCCTTTGTTGATGAGATTTACCTTGTAAGCGATTCCGGAAAGAAAATGTTCCGTGAACCCGATCTTATTGATGTATGGTTCGATTCAGGAGCAATGCCCTATGCACAGGCACATTATCCATTCGAGAATAAGGATAATTTTCATCATATGTTCCCTGCAGATTTTATTGCAGAGGGCGTTGACCAGACCAGGGGATGGTTCTTTACCCTGCATGCAATTGCAACGATGATATCCGATTCTGTTTCTTTTAAAAATATCATTTCAAACGGACTTGTTCTCGACAAGAATGGCAATAAGATGTCAAAACGGCTTGGGAATGCAGTTGACCCGTTCACAACGATTGAAGAATACGGATCAGATCCTCTGAGATGGTATATGCTCACCAATGCCCAGCCATGGGATAACCTGAAATTTGATATTAGCGGCGTCGATGAGGTCAAACGAAAGTTCTTCGGTACTCTATATAACACCTACTCATTCTTTGCCCTTTATGCAAACATCGATAATTTCAGGTATGCAGAAAAAGAGATTCCTGTAAATGAAAGGCCCGAGATTGACAGATGGATAATATCACTACTGAACTCCCTTGTAAAAGAAGTCACTGAATGCTACAACGATTATGATCTGACCAGGGCCGGGAGAGCCATCCAGGAGTTCGTCACGGAGAATCTGAGCAACTGGTACGTGCGACTAAACCGTAAGCGTTACTGGGGAGGAGAATATGATAAAGATAAGCTCGCAGCCTACCAGACCCTCTATACCTGCCTTGAAAAAGTGAGTCAGCTTGCCGCTCCCATTGCGCCTTTTTATACTGAAAGGCTCTTTATGGACCTCAACAGCATAACGCAGAGATATAAAGAGGACTCCGTACACCTGGCGCTTTTCCCGGGATATGACGAATCACTTATCGACAAGTCTCTTGAGGAAAGAATGGAAATTGCACAGAAAGTATCGTCCATGATACTCGGACTAAGAAGGAAGGTAAGCATCAAGGTGCGACAGCCGCTTGAAAAAATAATGGTGCCGGTGCCTGATAAATCCTTCAGACAGAAGTTTGAAGCTGTAAAAGACCTGATCCTTGCAGAAGTCAATGTAAAAGAGGTTGAATATATAGATGATACAGCTTCAATTCTTGTAAAGAAGATCAAACCGAATTTTAAAACCCTGGGCCCCAGGTACGGCAAGCTTATGAAGGATATCAGCAATACTGTGTCTGCATTTACTTCCGAGGAAATTGTTGCTTTTGAAAACAGTAAGGAAGTTAAGCTGAATCTGAATGGACAGGAGGTATTACTTACCCTTGATGATGTTGAAATAATATCTGAAGACATACCGGGATGGCAGGTTGCCAATGAAGGTAAGCTTACTGTTGCTCTGGATGTTACCGTAACTGATGATTTGCGATATGAAGGTATTGCCAGGGAATTTGTAAACAGGATACAGAATATCCGTAAAGAGGCAGGTTTCGATGTTACTGACAAGATCACAGTTTTGATTGAGGATCATGAATTTGTCAGCGAGGCTGTTAAACGGCATGCCTCTTATATAGGTTCCCAGACGCTGGCGACATCAGTGACTCTTGCCGGCAGTTTTACAGGTAGTGGTGTTCGTGAAGTGGAGATTGATGAGGTTGTTGTAAAAATTGAAATTAATCGCAATAAATAATACTCTCTTGATTATACAACTCTGTGGAATTCAGAGGTACTAATTAATAAGTTTCCCCTCCTTTTGAAGGAGGGGTGGACCGCTCTGGCAACAGAGCGGGACGGGGTGGTTGATTATTTATGAGATTTATACTTTTGCTTATACCTTTTCTTATTTCATTTTTCTGGAATACAAACCTGTTTTCAATCCTTAATACATTGAAGCCAAGGTCCTCCAGGGTTGTATCTCTTTTTTAACTTCCTGTATCTTATGATAATAACATTTGGGATCGTTATCAAGCAAATCAACCACCCCGGCTCCGCTCCGCGTCGCCACCCCTCCTTCAAAAGGAGGGGAAATTTCATTTAATTTCCTCATCTGCATAATACTTATAAGTTTACTGCTATACCAATCTTCATTTCTCCCCTTCTCCCTATCAAATATTTAAAATAACCGATTTACTAATTTTTTCAACTGTTAATCTCAGTTCCCCGGCTAACTGCTATCTTTGACCTATGATCGACCGTCCCACCATAGACCGAATTCTTGATGCTGCTGAAATAGTTGATGTGGTAGGAGAGTTTGTTCAGCTTAAAAAGAGAGGTGTCAACTATCTGGGATTGTGCCCGTTCCATAATGAAAAAACCCCTTCATTCACAGTATCACCTTCAAAAGAGATATTCAAATGCTTCGGTTGCGGGAAAGTAGGCAATGCCGTCAACTTTGTTATGGAGCATGAACATCTTACTTATCCTGAAGCCCTTAAATATCTTGCAAGGAAATACCATATAGAGGTTGTTGAGAAAGAGCTTAGCAAAGAGGATATTGAAAGGCAGAATGAAAGGGAAAGCCTTCTCGTTGTAACAGCATATGCTGCCAGACAGTTCACTGAAAACCTGTTCAGCACCGATGAGGGAATAACAATAGGACTCCCTTACTTCAGGGAGAGAGGTTTCAGACAGGAGACTCTGAAGAAGTTCGAGCTGGGATACAGCTTTGAGAAAAGGGATGCCTTTTCAAAAAAGGCACTTGAGGATGGCTACAGGCAGGAATACCTTGTAAAAACAGGCCTATCAATACAGAATGAAGACCGGATCTTTGACAGATTCAGCGGGAGGGTCATGTTCCCGATCCATTCGCTGTCAGGTCAGGTACTGGGATTTGGCGGGAGAATCCTGAAATCAGATGCAAAAACAGCCAAGTATCTTAACTCCCCTGAATCGGAAATATATCATAAAAGCAGGATCCTGTACGGGATGTTCCATGCCAGAAAGTCTATCAGCCAGGATGACAGATGTTATCTTGTTGAAGGATATACCGATGTATTGTCACTTCATGAAGCAGGCATCGAAAATGTGGTTGCCTCATCGGGTACTTCACTTACCCAGGAGCAGGTAAAGCTCATAAAGCGATTTACGCCCAATATTACAATCCTTTACGATGGCGATCCTGCCGGAATCAAAGCTTCATTAAGGGGAATAGACATTATCCTTGAAGAGGGGATGAATGTGAAGATAGTCCTTCTTCCCAATGGAGAGGACCCTGACTCATATTCCAAAAAGGTTAGTAATGAGGAATTCAGGCAGTTCCTCTCAAAAAATGAAACAGATTTCATAAGATTTAAAACACAGCTTCTCCTTTCCGAAGCAAGCAATGATCCGGTTATGAAGGCTAACCTGATACGGGATGTTGTCAGGTCAATTGCTGTAATCCCCGAAGCTATAACCCGGACAGTATATATTAAGGAGTGCAGTTCGGTTCTTGAGGTAGCTGAGCCTATACTGTATAATGAGGTTAACAAGCTGAGAGGACTGAAGAGCTTCCAGGACAGGAATAAATATCCCGGTGTGGAAGATCTGCCGGTGAAGCCTCAGCCGGTTATAAAGCAGGTAAAACATGAGACGGGATCATATTACTCCGAGAGAGAGATAATAAGACTGCTGCTCAGGTTCGGAGGTACTGAATTTGAGAAAATAATAAATAAGGAGGACGGGAAGGAGGATAATATTACTGTTGCCGATTATATTGTAAGGGAAATAACATCGGATGAGCTTGAATTCAATGACAGAATATGTGCAAGGATATTTGAAGATATCAGGTTTCACTCCGAACAGGGACTTATAACAGGCGACAGTATGTTTGTAAAGCATGAAGATCCTGAAATTTCAAGGCTATCAGCTGATCTGCTTTCAGATTCACATGAGCTCAGCAGAATATGGAAAGAGAAACAGACCTATGTTGAAACAGAGGATATGAAGCTTAAAGATATTGTTAGTGATGCCGTACTGAAATTCAAGAGTGATAAGATCAATATCCTGCGTAAGGAGATCATGGCCCAGCTCGAGGAGGCCGTTAAAGCTAATGACGCCGAACGGATACTTCTCCTTCAGAAAAGATACTCCAGTCTCAGTGTCGCCCTGGGACTTATTTCGAAAAAGCTAGGAGGGAGAATATTATTATAAGTACTCACTTTCACAATCTTTAATTTAACATCTCTCTTTCGCTGATTCAGATTTATTATTACTTTTGGTTAATTAACCCTAAATTAATGAATCTATTTTCCAGGTTACTGATAATTTTATTCCTGCTTTATGCAATTTCCTGCAAGCAGGGCTCAAAAGAAAGTGTACCTTTTGAACCATCATTTTCCACATATAAAGACAATGCAGATTCTTTGTCGCCTGCAGAAAAAAATGAGATCTTTTATGGCATCCTAACACCTGTTGAGATATGCTCAATTTTCAACAGGCTTGGTGTTCCGTATAATAATGCCGCACTTAATCCCATATCGAACCGTGACCTTTACCTGAGTAACTCAAAAGCGGCACTCAATACCGGGATATATGGTGTTGATTTCGGCTATCTGAAAATATTCGGTATCGGACAGGAGCTGATCGACTATATGGTTACTATAAGGGAAATGGGTAAGAAACTTGGAATACCTGATCGCTTTCTGACTGAACCAATAAGAAAAATGCAATCGGATATGGCTGAACCGGATACTATTGGATCATTGATAAATAAAGCCTATAATAACATGGAGAATCATCTGCGTGCAGGAGGCAGGGAAAGCACTGCCGGGCTTATGGTTCTGGGTGGATGGGTTGAGGCGATGTATATCGCTACTCAGTTAGTGTATGATCCTGCCAAACCCGATCCTGAGGTTATACAGAAGATCGCAGAACAAAAATATACTCTTACTACTTTATTAAGCTTCCTAAAAAACTACTACGATGATCCTGTTGTAGTATACTATTCGAAAAAACTCAAACATCTTAAACACTATTTCGACACATTCGAAATCTATTTCAAAAAAGACGACCTTGAGATTGACAGAACAAAACAGGTCTTCCGTGCTTCCGGAAGTGAAATGACAATAACTGTGGAAAATCTGAACAATATCAAGGATTATGTCGCAAAACTAAGGACGGAAATGGTGACACCGTAAAACATAGTCAATCCCCCTTTAGGGCATAGGCGTTAACTTAAGACTTATTTTAGTTGAAGTTGAGGGATAGTAAAAGTTTCCCCCGCCTAAGCGCATAGCCGTCAAGTTAAGACTCTATTATTTGAAGTGGATAGATGTAAAAGTTTCCCCTCCTTTTAAAGGAGGGGTGGCCCCGAACTATCGGGGCCGGGGTGGTTGATTATTTGATTATTTTACATTCATTTCTATTGATAACAAAAACCACTTCACATAAAAGTTTTAAATCATCTGGATCATCATTTAGATAAGAAGTAACTCTGATAAAGTTCTAAGATTCAAAAACAGATTGGATTTTAAAGACCTTCAATATTTAGAATGGAGATAATGAAAGTTTTCAAAAAACCAAAGATTATAATTATTAAAATCAACCACCCCGGCCGCAAATGAGGCTTTGCAATGCTTTGATAAACATTATGTTGCGGCCACCCCTCCTTCAAAAGGAGGGGAAACTTACTCCATAGTTTCCAGCAATAGCACTAAGCTTAAGTTAACGCCTATGGCTTCAGGGAGCAGGAGAGCTGCTTGATGACTTTTTTTTCGTAAATTAGTTTCCAATTGTGATACCAATCCCCCCGGTTATGAGATACCTTAAAATCATTGCTGCCTTCTTTATAGTCATAACAGTAGTTTCATGCGGAAAGAAAGAAAAAAAGCTTCCCCAGGCAATAAAAAGGCTCACCAGGCAGGAGATCCCTGCACCCATACCTGTCGATAAGGGATTCCTGCAATTCATTTCTGGCTACACCTCTGGAATAGTATCCTCAAATGCATCTATTGAAATAAGATTTACACCTGAATTTGCTGCAACCGCCAATAAAACCGCAGGAGGACTATTCTCTTTCAATCCTAACATAAAAGGAAAAACCGAATGGAAGAATGAAACTACTCTTGTATTTACTCCTGCCCGGCCCCTCGATCATGGAAAAATCTATACAGGTAACCTGGACCTTGGAAAACTGGCAACAGTTGAAGAAAGATTCAGATCTTTTCCAATAAGGATACAGGTGCTTCATAAAGATTTTCGTGTCATAACAGGGGTAATGGAATGTGACCAGGAAAATAATAACAGCTATCTGTTACATGGTGAAATTGCAGCATCGGATTATATTCCACCGGATGAGACGGAAAAATATCTGACTGCCAGACTGGGAAGAAGGAAGATCCAGATAACATGGGATCATTCTGATAACCTGATACATAAGTTTACTATAAGAGGTATTGACAGAGATGTAAAGGAGCAGGTTCTGAATATTGAATGGGACGGCTCAGCAGGTGGTACTAATCAGAAAGGCTACAAAACTGTGGCAGTGCCTCCTTCCGGCTATTTTAATGTTATTGATATAATAAGATATCCCGGAACCAGCCCGAGAATTGATATAGTTTTTTCCGATCCGCTTGATCCCTCGCAGGAACTGGATGGTATTGTTCATTTTTACCCATGGAGAGAAGTCAGAACAAGTGTGAAGTCAAATATCATCACACTCTATCCTGCAAATGATCTCACAGGGGAGCTCACTCTTAATATAGAACCTTCTGTAAAAAATATTAACGGGATACCTTTGCCTGAATCCTTCAGGAAGGTTCTTGATTTTACCCGGGTTCCGCCGGGAATAATGCTTGAAGGAAGAGGCGCCATACTGCCTGCATCCCAGAACCTTATTCTCCCATTTAAAGCTGCAAGCCTGAGCGCAGTCGACATCAAGATAATCAGGATCTTCGAAAACAATCTCCCCTACTTCCTTCAGGAGAATGATATTGACCAGGGATATTCCGTTAAACGATTTGGACGTCCGGTATTTTCAGGCAGGTATGACCTTATTGCAGGATCAGAAACAAACACGGGTACCTGGAATCTTTATAACATTAACCTGGCTGATTATATTGATGTTGAACCGGGGGTTCTTTATAAGGTAATCCTCAGCATGCGGAGATCATGTTCTCTCTATCCATGCACTGATGGTTCTGAGTCAACAAACTATGAAGAAATGCTTGATATAGCAGAGCAACAGTCGAAAGATCTTTGGGACGATCCCGATAATTACTTTGAAGATAATGCTGATGATGTTTACTACTCCTATGGATTCAGGTGGGAAGACCGTGATGATCCGTGCAAAGATGCATATTATAGTCCCGATAAAAAAGTTACCCGTAATATCCTGGCATCCAACTTTGGCATAATAGCTAAAAAAGGTGCAGATGATGTTCTCCATGTAATGGTAAATGATCTTCTTACAGCTCTTCCTGTTAATGAAGTCTCAATAGATGTCTTCGACTACCAGTTGCAGAAGATTATATCAGGTAAAACCAATCCTGATGGTTCAGTGGCATTGTCATGCAAAAGAAAACCTTTTCTGATAACAGCAGCAAAAGACAAAGACCGTAATTATTTAAAAGTCAATGATGGATCATCGCTTTCACTCAGTTCTTTTGATGTAAGTGGTACTACTCCTGAAAATGGTATTAAAGCATTTGTCTATGGCGAAAGGGATGTATGGAGGCCGGGAGATTCAATATTCCTCTCGATATTTATAAAAGACATGAAAAAGGACCTGCCTCCGGGGCATCCGGTTCAGTTCGAACTGATAAATCCTCAGGGGCAGAAGGTTGATAACCAGGTGCAGAAAGCTGACAAAAAGAACCTTCTTGTTTTTGCAACAAAAACGCCTGCTGAAGCAGTTACAGGTAACTATACAGCAAATTTCAGAATAGGCGGTGCTCTTTTTACAAAGCGGGTGAGAATTGAAACCATAAAACCTAACCGTCTGAAAATAAATCTTGCCTTTGACGGAGAAATACTCGGAGGATCAAAACAGTCAGCACGAGGGACGCTGAATGTGAAATGGCTGAATGGTGCTGTGGCAAGGAACATGAAATCGTCAGTAGACTATATACTGAAAAGGACAACTACCGTATTTGAAAAATATAAACAATACAATTTTGATGATCCGGCAAAAGAATTCTACTCTGAAACCGTCAGCATTTTTAATAATGAGACAGACAATGACGGAAACGCATCAATATACTTCAGTCCCGGCAAAGATATTAATGCCCCCGGAATGCTGAATGCTGTTTTCACAACCAGGGTTATGGAAAAAGGAGGTGATGAGAGTATTATCCAGTCTACATATAAATATGCACCCTACAGCCTGTTTGCAGGTATCAACCTTCCCGGATTACAGGGAAAAAGCAGGATGCTGTATACCGATGCCGATAATGTTGTTAAAATTGTAACCGTTGATGAGACAGGCAGGCCAGTAAGATCTGAAGTTGAGATCAATATTTACAAAATATCTTACAGATGGTGGTGGGAATCTGACGAGGAAAATCTTGGTTATTATATTTCCAATAATATCTATAACCCGGTAATCACCGAAGTTATTACAACACAGAACGGGGAAGGCTCATTTACATTCAGAATCGGCAGAAATGACTGGGGCAGATACCTTATAAGGGCAAGCACGCCTGAAGGTCATTCTACGGGGAAGATACTGCTTATAGACTGGCCATGGGAGTATGGAATGAAAGAAAATACAGGGGAAGCAACACTTCTTGCTGTCAATACCGACAAAGAGAAATATAATCCCGGAGAAGATATCAGCATATCATTCCCTGCTCCTGAAAATTCGAGAGCCATTGTAACTCTTGAAAATGCTACAGGCATAATTGAGGAAATACGGACCGGAACCCAGAAAGGGAATACAGAGGTAAAATTCCAGGCAAAACCGGAAATGGCCCCTAATATTTATGCATATGTGACTGTGATACAACCTCACGCCCAGACTGTTAATGATATGCCGGTAAGGCTCTATGGCATTGTCCCGGTAATGGTTGAAGATCCCTCCACCAGGCTTCATCCTGTAATAGATATTAATGATGAGCTAAGGTCCCAGCTTCCTTTCACAGTAAAAGTAAGCGAGGCAGGTAAAAAACCTATGAGCTACACTCTTGCTCTGGTCGATGAGGGATTGCTTGACATTACCGGCTTCCGGACACCCGATCCCTGGAACTATTTCTTCTCGCGCGAAGCTCTAGGAGTGATGACCTGGGATCTTTATGATCTTGTCCTGGGTTCTTATGGAGGAACACTCGACAGGATCTTTGCAGTGGGAGGTGATGAAGCCCTGCTCGACAGGTCGTCAGGCAAAGCACAGAGATTTGTTCCTGTGGTGCGATTCCTGGGACCGTTCAATCTGGAAGCCGGGAAAACAAACACCCATCCGGTAATTCTTCCACAGTATACCGGATCTGTAAGAGCAATGGTCATTGCCGGAAGTGATAATGCATTCGGGTTTGCAGAAAAACCGGCATTCGTCAGGGACCCTCTGATGTTACTTGCAACAGCACCCAGAACGATCAGTCCGGGTGATAAGGTTACCCTTCCCCTGACTTTATTTGTTCAGAAAGATGGAATAAATGAGGTAAATATTAATGTTGAGGCAAATGAGCTTGTCAGCTTCAGCAAAAATTCGGTCAGTGTGCCTGTAACCGGCACTGAAACTGAGAGCGAATTGTTCTTTACTGCCGGACAGAAAACAGGTATTGCCAGAATAAATATTTCAGCAGAGGGAGGCGGGGAAAAAGCTTCTTACTCTATGCAGATTGAGGTCAGAAGTCCAAATCCTCCGGAAGTTCGATCCGGGCTTAAGGTAATCCCCTCAGGCGAAAAATGGCAGACAACTTTCAGGCCTTTCGGCATGGAAGGAACCGGCTCAGCAAAGCTCTCGGTTTCATTGCTCCCATCAATTGATCTTAATAAGAGAATCGATTATCTGCTGAATTACCCTCATGGCTGTTCCGAACAGATAATATCGGTTGCCTTTCCGCAATTGTGGATCAGGGAATTTACAGGAGGAGAAGCCTCTGTAGCAAAACAAGCTTCAGTGAATATCACAAAAGCCATTGGTGAGATAGTATCAAGGCAGATGGTAAGCGGAGGTATTGCATTATGGCCTGGCGCAAGTCAGCCTGATAGCTGGGTAAGCTCATATGCAGGCCATTTTATGGCCGAAGCTGAAAAGCTTGGCTACTCAGTTCCATCCGGATTCAGGCAGAAATGGATCTCATACCAGAAAGCCAGGGCTGTTGAATGGCGTTTTGATCCGAAATTTAAACAGACATGTAATGACCAGGCATACCGGCTCTTTACCCTGGCTCTGGCTGGTCAGCCGGAAAAAGCAGCAATGAACAGACTCAGAGAAACAGAAGGCATACCAGAACTGTCAAGATGGCTGTTAGCAGCTGCATTTGTTACTACGGGAAGAAAGGAGGTTGCTGACGACCTTCTGGATATGCGAAAGCTCTCTACTGAAACAGAATACCAGGATTATTATTACGGAAGCGCAACCAGGGATAAGGCAATTATACTTTATACACTGACTCTCCTTAATAAGAATGAAGAATCACTTGCCCTTCTCAAAGATATCTGCGATAGTTTCAACAACTCTTACTGGTACAGTACTCAATCGGTTGCATGGGGTCTCTTTTCATATATGAAGTGGGCGCAGAAGATGCCTGCCATAACAAATTCGCCTGTTAAATTAAATGCTGTAATTAACGGTGATAAAAAGGATATTACAATTCAACCGGGCACTATCTGGTCTGATGATCTGAGAATCAAAGAGGGCGAAAACTCTCTTCTGATTGAGAATGCAACGGGTAATCCCGTTTATGCATCACTTACACTGAAAGGGATACCTCCCCCTTCCGACCAGGAAAAAGCCGAAAAAGGATTAAGGATGAATATCGACTATTATTCAAGCGACCTCACACCAGTTAATCCTGATGTTCTGGAACAGGGTACAGAAATTATAATGGTTGTAAAAATTACAAACAGCTCAATTTCGAAAGTCGAGAATATTGCCCTTACCTGCATGGTACCCTCAGGCTGGGAGATACTGAATACAAGGTTATTTGAAAAAGTAACAGCCCTGAAAGAGAGTGGTTTTGATTACCGCGACATAAGAGATGACAGGGTAAACACATACTTCTCCCTGCTCAGAGGTGAAACGAAAAATTTTGTAATGTTCCTCAACGCCTCCTACAAGGGCGAATACAACCAGCCATCAGTCTGGTGTGAGGCAATGTATAATGCAAATTTCTACTCAAGGCATCCGGGTACCAGAGTAACAGTTACAGGAGAAAAAATTGAATAGGAGGTATCTTAAAGTACTTATTGCAGCCGGAGTGATTGTCATTCCGGTTCTGCTGTCTCCCATGCCGCGATTCAACTCTCCGTTGGCCACTGTTGTTGAAGCCTCTGACGGAGAACTTCTCGGGGCAAGGATTGCAGAAGACGGGCAATGGAGATTCCGTTCTTTCGACCAGGTTCCTGAAAAATTCGAAAAAGCACTTCTGACATACGAGGACAGGTGGTTCAGGTATCATCCCGGAGTAAATCCCGTTTCCATTTTCAAGGCCCTTATCGATAATATTAAGGCTGGTAAAATCGTCAGGGGCGGAAGTACTATTACCATGCAGGTTTCGAGACTTGCTCTTGGAAACAGCAACAGGACCTACCTGGCAAAGCTTATTGAAATACTCTCTGCCATTAAGCTTGAAATATTCAGATCAAAAGAAAGCATACTGCTTATGTATTCGGCAAATGCTCCTTATGGAGGAAATACCGTCGGACTCGAAGCTGCATCCTGGAGGTATACCGGAAAATCATCTGCCTCTCTTTCATGGGCTGAGGCAGCGGTACTGGCAGTACTTCCTAACTCTCCGTCACTTATCTATCCCGGGAAAAACCAGGAACTGCTAAGGCTCAAAAGAGATAAGCTTCTTATGAAAATGTATGAAAGAGGTTATTTCGACTCACTGACATATATACTTGCTACTGATGAACCTCTTCCCGGGGAACCGAAGCCTATGCCAGCCAGGGCACCTCATCTGACAGATTTTCTATTCATCAACAGGCCCGGTGAGACAACAAGGACAACTATCAATAAGGAACTTCAGGACAGAGTTACAGAGATACTTAACAAGCACCAGAAAAAGCTAGAGGAGAAAAATATCTTCAATTCCGCCTGCATAATAGTTGAAGTATCAGGCGGATCCGTCCTCGCATATGCTGGTAACAGCACCCTTGAGCAAACAAAACAGCATGGAGGAGATGTCGATATCATCCGTTCCCTCAGGAGCACAGGCAGCATTCTGAAACCTTTTTTGTATGCAGGAATTCAGCAATCAGGAGATATGCTGCCAAACAGCCTTGTGGCAGATATACCTACGAGATTTCAGGGCTTTACCCCTGAGAATTTCGATATGAGCTACAGTGGAGCAGTATCTGCCGGCTCAGCACTCTCCCAATCGCTCAATATACCAGCTGTACGCATGCTTCAGAAATATAACACTGAAAAGTTCCTGAATCTGCTTATAAGAACCGGATTCACTACCTTCAGAAAACCAGCCGAATACTACGGACTCTCTTTGATCCTCGGAGGAGGAGAAACAACCCTCTGGGAACTGACCGGAGCTTATGCATCCCTTTCGAGGGTGCTTAATAACTATAACAGCACCAGGAAATATTTCAGGGAGGATTACCATGAACCTGTTATTGTTGAGAATAGTAACAAAGGTGAGGAAAAACATATCGATCCTGATCCTGCATATTCTGCTTCAGCAATCTGGTTAACATTTGAAGCTTTAAAGAAAGTAAACAGACCTGAGAGCGAAACAGGCTGGCAATTCTTTTCATCATCGCCGCAACTGGCATGGAAAACAGGTACAAGCTTTGGTTTTCGTGATGGATGGGCCATTGGCACAACCCCTTCCTTCGTTATAGGTGTGTGGACAGGCAATGCCGATGGTGAGGGAAGGCCGGGACTGACAGGCATTACAACTGCTGCTCCCCTTCTTTTTGAGCTCTACGGACTAATGGATAAGGAAGAATGGTTTAAAATGCCTGCAGAAGAGCTCACAAGCATAACAGTCTGCAGACAGAGCGGTTACAGGGCTTCGCCCTATTGCCCGGAAACAGAGGAAACATATTCATGCACAGAGGGTTTTAGAAGTGAAGCCTGTCCCTTTCACCATATAGTCCATCTTAACAGCAACAGGACGATGCAGGTGACTTCAGAGTGCTATGACCCCGATAAAATCAAAAATGAATCATGGTTTGTCCTTTCTCCGGCCATGGAGTTCTTTTACCGTCAGAAACATCCTGAATACAGGTTGCTGCCTCCTTTTGCCCCGGGATGTAATTCCGGCAAAACACTTCCTGTAATGGAATTCATCTACCCTTCTCCGGGTGTGAGGATATTTATTCCCCGCGACCAGGAGGGTAATCGTACAAGGATAATACCTGAAATTGCTCATCGCAATCCGTCAGGAAAAATATTCTGGCACCTGGATGATTCATATATCACCACAACAAAATATCTGCATCAGATTGAAATATTCGCAGAGGCCGGGTATCATACTATAACAGCTGTTGATGAGGATGGAAATTCTCTGAAATGTGGATTCACAGTGGTACCAGATATCTGATCTCCCCAACCCCGACCATACAATGGAGCGGGCTCAACAAACTGCAAGAGACCGTGGGCCTGGGGTATAGCCGCCAACTTAAGGGTCTTTTTATATTGAAATAGCCGGGTTTAAGTTTCCCCTCCTTTTGAAGGAGGGGTGGCCGCAACATAATGTTTATCAAAGCATTGCAAAGCCTCATTTGCGGCCGGGGTGGTTGATTTAATTGAACTTGCCAAAGTTCCCGATGAGGAACATAAATAATTTCAGTTAGTTAAAGACAAAAATAATTAACAGTCGAATCTTAGGTTTATTGTATTAATATTTCAGGCCAAATATCTATAAAGTGAGATCAGGAAAGTTTTCAAAAAAGGTAACTATCTGATAGTCTAATCAACCACCCCGGCCACGCCAAGGCGTGTCCACCCCTCCTTCAAAAGGAGGGGAAAGTAACATGAGCATACTGATTTTCAACTTTATAATCCGTATGAATATGGGCATCATTCCTTTAAAACCCTTTTCAGACTTCTTATGCTGATAGCTGTGTTGCCAGGGAATGGACTCCGAAATAGAACGTGAGCAAGTGGTAGTATAGGGATAGCAAACAGGATTACATAACTAAATAATATCTATTTTTACATCCGTTATGAACTACTCCGATCCTGATGAGATTTTCCCTGTTGTAGATGAAGATGGCAACACCATTGGCAAAGCTCCCCGAAGTGTATGTCATGACGGAATTAGCAAGCTTCTTCATCCTGTTGTTCATATCCACCTCTTCAACACAAAAGGTGAGTTATATCTTCAGAAAAGATCACTTAATAAAGATCTTCAGCCCGGGAAATGGGATACCTCAGTTGGCGGACATATTAGTCCGGGCGAGACAACAGAATCAGCACTCAGAAGAGAAGCTTCTGAAGAGCTGGGACTTTATGACCTGCAGACAAAATTCATTGGAAAATATATCTGGGAATCACCACGTGAGAAAGAGCTGGTTTATTCATATACAGCTCTTTCCAGTGCTAATCCTGTGATCAATCCCGATGAAATCGAAGAAGGTAAATACTGGCCGGCTGAAGAAATAAGATCATCCCTGGGGAAAGGTATTTTCACACCAAACTTTGAATACGAATTCGGATTACTTTTGAAAAATATTATTAAATAAACTTCGGACCTATGAAAAACATAATCAAAATAGTGGCCCTTAGCAATGAGATCGAAGCTATGCTGATTGACAGCCTGCTTAATGAAAAAGGTATTCCCCACATGCTGAAGACATATCATGATACAGTATATGACGGACTCTGGCAGACACAGTCAAGCTGGGGACATCTTGAAGCGCCTGAGGAATACAGGGAAGAAATACTGGAGATATACAATTCAATGTCTCAAGAATAACCTTTCACAGGATTTTCTTTTGCTATTCTTCATATATTTGTCGCGAAAAAAAATCTATATGCCACAACTTACAAATACAGAAACTGCAAAATATGACTCTGATAACATCTTGTCATTTACTCAACTTTTCAGAAGCAGGTATTTATATATAGGCTTCCTTTCGCTCGTTGCAGGCATGGCTCTGAATATAGCGTCCCAGACATATCTGCATAATTATATGAGCAAAGGTAAAACCCTGCCTATGTTATCGGACCTTATACTTGACAACCTTCCTGTTATTGATCTTTCACTCGTATATGATATCGTATGCCTTATACCTATTTTCCTGTTATTTGTTTATGTGGTACACAAGAAAGAATATAACCGTGTACCGTTTATGCTACTTATGATTGGCATTTTTTACCTGGTTCGTGGGGTATTCATTGTTCTTACACCTTTCGGCAATCCTCCAATGTTCGGAGGATCTGATCCCCTTTTCAATGGTTTTTCAAAGTATGAATTAGGCGTTTATCCTTCAGGACATGCGGGAAATGTATTTATGCTGTTCCTGCTGGTTAATGATAAAATCTATAAAAGTATAATTATGACATGCCTGATCGTTGTAATTATTGCCCTTTTACTTTCTCATGGTCATTACAGCATAGATATCTTTTCAGGAATCTTTTTTTCCTACGCAATCAAATCATATGGAATGAGGAATTTTCAGATGTTTGATCTTTCATATAAGAATCCATAAAATCCACCTGTTCCTTTCAGGGATAAAGTGCAAACAGGCAGGTTTTTCCAATATTTCAAACCAGCACTATCTGAAAATATTTCCCCGTTTTTCGATCCTTCTTATAATAATGTAGTTAATCACTGCAATGAGCCCCATGCCGATTATAAATAATGGATAGGAGATCTTCCAGCTGATCCTGCTTGTCATCATGGTCCATTCCGACATCCCGCCAATAGATGCAATAAGTGTAAGCGGCATAAAAACAGTTGCAATTAAAGTAAGCCGTCTGACAGAGGCATTCGTTTCATTTGAAGATCTTGACATCAGGTTGTTCTGGAGCGAAGTATAAAGCTCCATAAGGCTCGTCACATTTTCACGATAGGTCTCTGTAAGTTCGAAGAACTTTGCCAGGTGGTCATAGATATCCCTGTAATGGGCTATGGCTTTTTCAGGTATGAAAGGACAATCAAGCCTGCATATCTTGACCATTATCTCCCTTTCATGAAACAGACTCTTCCTCATAACCTGAAGGCATTTCCTTATCCTCATCAGATCAGCAGGATCGAACAAAATGGTGGTTTCAAGTATCTGATCTTCTGCCTCTTCGAGCTCATCCTCAAGTACTTCAAATGCATTAAACTTCTGATCGACAATATAATCAAGGACCCTGTGCATGAGAGCTGCCGGCCCCGATTTGATATTACCGGGATCACCTGAAATAATTCTCTCTATTTCGGCAAGCGGCTTTCTCTCCTCTGAATTCGGACCACTTACAGTTATTAGGAAGTTTTTCCCGATAAAGAGATTTATTTCATCAACATGAAGTACTCTCTGGTGATAGTGAAAAGAATTAAAAATAATGAATGTATTATCAGGGAAATATTCAATTTTGGGAACCTGTCTGTAATCCATACAGTCTTCAACTGATAATGGATGAATCCCAAGTTTTTCGACCAGAACCATAAGTTCATCTTTCCCCGGCTTATAGTAATTCAGCCAGATATATCCTCCTTCCTTCGATGCTGATATTGCATCATCAAGGTTGCTTATTCCATAGAACAGTCCTGTTTTTGAAATATGGAAGAATTTCTTTTCTGACATACGAGTAATATTAAGTAAAACGGAGCCTGATTATCAATTATCCAATTTACAATAAAAAGTCTTAAGTGATAAAATATTCTGAACATATAAACTTTCAAATCGTTATTATGAAAGGATGAATTCATTTTTCTAATGATTGTTAACATATGAGGAAGTGAAGTTCATGATTTGTTTTGTTACAAGAAAAAGATTTTATAATGAATAACGCAATATACAATTTCAGGGAACCCGAAAATGAGACCGTTTTAACTTATAAACCGGGAAGCGGGGAGCGCCGTTTGCTTGAAGAAGAATTAAAAAGACAAAGTGGCATTAAGGTCGATATCCCTCTGATAATAGGGGGAAAAGAGATCCGCACCGGAAAAACAGGGGCTGTTATAAACCCTTCTGATCATAAGAACCTGCTCGGTCACTATCATATGGCTACTGAAAAAGAAGTAGAAATGGCAATCAGTTCAGCCCTTCGTGCTAAACACGACTGGATGAATCTGGCCTGGATGGAAAGGGCTGCAATTATGGCCAGGGCAGCAGAGCTTATCTCAAAAAAATACAGGTATTTACTTAATGCAGCTACGATGCTGGGTCAGGGCAAAAATGCCATGCAGGCTGAAATTGATTCAGCATGCGAAGTTATCGATTACCTGCGCTTCAACAACTATTTTGCTTCGATGATCTATATGGATCAGCCCATATCCCGGAATGGAACTATCAACAGGCTCGAATATCGTCCCCTCGAAGGATTTGTTTATACAGTAACTCCTTTTAATTTCACGGCAATTGCTTCTAATCTCAACTTAAGTGTTGCTCTTATGGGAAACACTACCGTGTGGAAACCATCTTCCACATCCCTGCTTTCAAATTACTACTTTATGAAGATACTTGAAGAAGCAGGACTCCCTCCGGGAGTGATAAATTTTGTCCCCGGATCTGGATCATTGATAAGTGGTATCGTACTCCGGCATAAGGACCTTGCAGGAATACATTTTACCGGTTCAAATGCAACATTCAATACTCTATGGAAAGGAGTCTCTGATAACCTTTCAAAATATAATTCATACCCGAAAATTGTCGGTGAAACAGGTGGAAAGGATTTTATCTTTGCCCATTCCTCTGCTCCTGTAAAAGAACTTGCAGTTGCAATAATACAGGGATCTTTTGAATACCAGGGACAAAAATGTTCAGCTGCATCAAGGGTATATCTGCCAGTTTCAATATGGAATGAAACAAGGGATTTGCTGCTTCAGATGCTTTCAGAGATTAACACGGGCGATGTGAGAGATTTCTCCAGTTTTGTCAATCCTGTAATTGATGAACCTTCGTTTGACAGAATTATGGAATATATAAACCTGGCAAAAAAATCTGATAAGGCGACGATTCTTGCAGGAGGTGACGGTGACAAATCAACAGGATATTTTATTAAACCTACAGTGATCGTTACAACAGATCCGCATTTCGTCACAATGGAAGAAGAGATATTTGGTCCTGTAACGACTATATATGTCTATGATGACGCCAGATATGAGGAGACCCTGAAACTGTGTGATGAAACATCTCCCTACGGACTTACAGGCTCTGTATTCAGCACTGATAAATATGCAATGATAACTGCCTGCAGAACACTGCGGTATGCTGCAGGAAATTTCTATATAAACGACAAACCTACAGGGGCAATGGTGGGTCAGCAGCCTTTTGGGGGAGCCCGTGCCTCGGGGACTAACGATAAGGCCGGGAGTCATTTGAATCTGACCCGCTGGGTGAGCCCGAGGACAATAAAGGAAACACTTATTCCTGCGACAGATTATAAATATCCATACATGGGGTAGTATTAAAAAATCTGCTTACATTTGGGCATGAAGATGCCGGCTGCAGAAAATAGAAGCAAACCTCTTTTCATAATAAATCCCGATTCCGGTGTTGCTCCGGTCAACTATTTTGTTTCTCTGGGACTTGACCTTCACAAACAAATTACTGTCGTTAAATCATTGTCGAAAGATGATACCGAGTCAATAATTACCAGGAACTTTGATAACCATGATGTTTTTGTTGCAGCCGGGGGTGATGGAACAGTTCATACAGTTGCAACCAGGCTTATAGATACAGAAAAGATACTTGGGGTTCTGCCACTCGGATCAGGCAATGGTTTTGCCAGGGAATTTGGTTTTAAAATTAATGTTAACTCCCTTCTCTCTTCTGTCAGAAAATCAGAATTTATGCCGGTCGATGTGTTGGAGGTAAATGGTAATATGTGTCTTAATGTAGCAGGCATCGGACTTGACAGTTTTGTTGCACATTCATTTAATGATCTGAAGCTCAGAGGATTTTTCCCTTACCTGTGGCTTACCTTTAAAACCTTTATACAGCTTAAACCTTTCCCGGTAACGATCTGGTGCGGAGAAGAAAAAATCATTTCTGATGATTTGTTCGTTGTTACGGTTGCAAATACCAGGCAGTTCGGAAACAATGCCTTTATTGCCCCTGATGCCAGACCAAATGACGGTATCATCGATATGGTTCTTATTAAACCATTTCCAAAAATATTCGGACCGGTATTTGTCCTGAGGCTTTTCACAAAAAGAATAAACAGATCAAAGTATGTGAGGCATATTAAGACCGATAAGGAGATTATTATTGAGACACTGGAAACCAGGATGCATATTGACGGAGAGCCTTTAAAATCAGAAGGCAGAGTAATTGTCAGAATAAAAAGGGCTGCCCTTAAGGTCCTTAAAACTCCCGGTAATAAATTTATCACCAAATCATAACCGGATCCATTAAATTTAAATACTGAAATATGAAGTCATTTCTTCCTCTTGCTATGGCATTATCCTTAATGCTCACCTTTTCAGCAAACGGACAACAGAAAGGGAATAAACCTGAACGGGAACAATGGTTTATGGACATGGGATTCGGAATGTTTATTCACTGGAGCATGGACTCACAGGTTGGAGCTGTCATCAGCCATTCGATGGCGGGAGCATCAGACGATTATCTTAAGAAGTTTATTAATGATCTGCCATCAACATTCAATCCAAAAAAATTTGATCCGGAGGACTGGGCTGTCCTGGCAAAACTGGCAGGTATGAAATATGTTGTTTTTACATCCAAACACCATTCCGGCTTCTGTATGTGGGATACTGAGACAACCAGCTTCAACATTATGAATACCCCATATAATAAAGATATAATGAAGGAAATCCTTGATGCTTTCAGGAAACAGGGTATTGCAATCGGACTCTATTTCTCCCCCGAGGATTTCCACTATTTCTACAAAAATAATATCCCGGTAGGCCGTCTTCAGCATGATCTTCACTACCCGGCAAAGAATCCGGGACTGATGGCTCATGACAAGGCACAGCTGAAAGAGTTGCTGACAAATTATGGCAAAATCGATATTTTCTTCTTTGATGGTCCTGAGGAAGGCTTAAAGGAATATGCATGGCAGCTCCAGCCTGATCTTGTTGTTACACGTGGTCAGATGCAGACACCTGAACAAAATCTTCCGGATAAACCTGTTCCCGGACCCTGGGAAGCATGTTTTACAATGGGTACCGACTGGCAGTATAAACCAACCAACGACCCGCATAAAAGCGGGACAGAGATAATCAATATGCTGATAGAAATAAGGGCAAAAGGGGGAAATCTTCTTCTGAATATTGGCCCCAAACCTGACGGGGAGATACAGATCGAACAGGAAGCACTTCTCAGAGAAATAGCACTCTGGAACCTCGTTAATGAAGAGGGTATATGCAATATAAGACCATGGGAGATCACCCGCGAAAACGATATCTGGTTTACAAAGGCTAAGGATGAAAACATTGTCTATGCCTTTGTCCCTGCCGGTTCCGCATGGAAATACGGGGACCGAAAAGAATTTGTTTTTAAAACCCTCGAAGGAAACGGGAAGACCAGTGTCAGTATTCTCGGTTATGCCAGTGAGCTTGTTGAGTACAGACCGGGTTATGATGCAAAGATCTATACAAGCAATACTCCGATCGGACTTGTCATAAGTGCGGTTAACGGACACCGCCTTTATACAAACAACAAGTGGCCCAATCCGGTGGTACTGAAGATAGAAAATGTGAAATATAAAGCTCCTCCTAAAGAGAATGACAACAGAAGCAGAATAGACGGGGCTAAATAACTCAAAACCATGGCTCGTGTCTGCTTCAAAACCCAGCTTGCCCCCGGCACCGACTTGTCGGTGCCACCCCCTGAAGGGGGTAAAAATTCTACCGATAACAAACATTCGTTGGAAACCTAAGATTAAACCCCCTTCAGGGGGTGGGCTCCGCCAGGCTTCGGCGTGAGCTCAGCCGAACGCTGGCGGAGACCGGGGGCAGTATAGACAGAGTGAAAACCAGAATTATGAAAATTACGGACTGGTAAATACTGATGCGTAATAAATGGCATCTGCCCGGTTTATTTTAGTATATTTATATTTCAAACCTGATTTTAATATTGTCTTGCCATGGAAAAATCAGTCAGGAGTTTTATACCGGTATTATTGACTTTAGTTCTATTGTCAGCCTGCAAACAAAACAATAATCAGAAACAATCATCTTCTGAAGAAGACTCTTTGCTTGGAGAGTGGTACACCATAAAAGGTGACGTTGAAGCATACAGCTTCCTGAAGGACGATAGCAGCTATATCTTCACAGGAACTCAGGGAATGAGACCTGTAGTTTACGGAAACTGGAAAATAGAGAATGACAGGTTTATAATTAAAATGGACAATGGTACTACCACTGAATACACCTACGTACTTAAAAACGATACCCTGACTCTGAATAATGGAGCCGAAATATTTACCCGCACCGAACCTTTGGAAATAAAACATCCGGAATTAAGCATCCTGTTGAATATTGCATCTGATTTTAGCAGCCTTGACTTCTCCGCGCCCGGTCCGGCAGATATTAAATGGGCCTATTATGTTGACAGCTTACAAACATTTAAGGAATTCACAATACAGGGATTCTCAATAACAGGAGCTACAGTTCTTCCTTCCGATGAGATATCTGATCTGAACACTTATATCAGGGATTACGGGTTTGAGTCAGATACCTTATTAGTAACTGAGATCTGCAACGGCTTTTGGGATGCTGATCATATTGTAACTTTATGCACCTCCCAGGATCCAGAGGCTGAAAATGATTCAGTTTTTATTAATATTTCCAGCGGGATAGTGATAAAATAAAATGATTCTTATATTTATAATGGTTAATTGATTTTCTTCTTTTACCCCTGCCCCGGGGGGAGCGAAGAAAATCAATTTACTCCCCCCCGGGGCCGGGGTAAATAATTTGATTATCCGGAATATACTAATAACTCATTTGTCATGACAAAATTTTTTCTTCCTCTGGTTTTAATTTCACTCTCCCTTAATTTATCCGTTTATTCCCAGTCACTCGCACAGATCGAATCAGGCCGGGTCACTCTTCCTAACGGATGGAGTCTTACTCCTGTCGGTAAACAATTGCCCCTGGGTGATCTCCCCCTGAATATTGCCCTATCACCCGACGGAAAGCTTGCCGCTGTTACAAACAACGGACAGAGTGATCAGACAATACAGCTTATAGATATTGAAAATGAACAGACTCTCGATACGATTATAATTGCGAAATCCTGGCTCGGGCTGACCTTTTCAAATGACGGGAAATACATTTATGCTTCAGGCGGCAATGATAACAGGATTATTAAATATTCTGTCAGGAATAATAAACTGGCAGGTTTTGATACTATCGTTATAGGAAAACCCTGGCCCGAAAGAATTTCAATTACCGGACTCGCTGTTGATGAATCCGCTAAAAAGCTTTATACAGTAACAAAGGAAAATAATTCACTCTATGTAACAGACCTTCAGCAGAAGAAAGTATTGTCTCAGCATTCTCTTGGCGGAGAGGGATATACCTGTATCCTCTCCCCTGATAAAAAGACACTCTATATATCCTGCTGGGGCTGCGACAAGATTATACTGTTCGATACCAGGCTTCAGAAAATAACCGGCAATATTCCTGTAGGGGATAATCCTAATGATATGTGTATTACTTCAAACGGGAAATATCTCTTTGTTGCTAATGCCAATGATAATAATGTCTCAGTTATCGACTGCAGGCAAAATAAGGTTATTGAGACTCTTAATTCGGCTTTATACCCCGATGCGCTTTGCGGCTCTACAACAAACAGCGTGGCGTTAAGCAGTGATGAAAAAACACTCTATATTGCAAATGCCGATAATAACTGCCTTGCAGTATTTGATGTTGCTAAACCCGGAACATCAAAAAGCAAGGGATTCATTCCCACAGCCTGGTATCCTACCTGTGTGAGAACAACAAAGAACAAAATTCTTGTAAGCAATGGCAAAGGACTTACATCAAAAGCAAACCCTTATGGCCCTCAGCCAATAATGACAAACCAGGAAGTTATCCTTCACGAAGGCGGAACCGAGGTAAAGACAAAAGTCCAGTATATTGGAGGACTGTTCAGGGGCACCATGAGTTTCATTCACCAGTATGAGGATAGCCAGCTTGCAGTATTTTCAAAAGCTGTCTATAATAATACCCCCTACATTAAGGATAATGAACTCGTTGCTCCGGGTGAAGAAAATAATCCTGTTCCCAGAAAAGTCGGGGATAAATCACCTGTTAAATATGTTTTCTATGTCATAAAGGAAAATCGAACATATGATCAGGTGCTCGGCGATATCAGGGAAGGAAACGGAGACCCGAATCTTGTTCTTTTCGGTGAAAACATTACACCAAACCAGCATGCCCTGGCACGTGAATTTGTGCTTCTCGATAATTTTTATGTAAATGGAGAAGTTAGTGCTGATGGCCACAACTGGACAATGGGAGCCTATGCCACTGATTATCTTGAAAAGAACTGGCCTACATCATATGGTCAAAGAGGCGGAGATTATCCGGGTGAAGGTCAGAGGGAAATATCAAATAACAAGAATGGATTTTTATGGGATAACTGTAAGCGTAATGGTGTCAGCTACCGCTCCTATGCTGAGTTCATCAGCGGAAGTAAGGCTGCAATACCTGTGCTTGAAGGACATTTTTGCCGATACTATTCCGGTTATGATCTGAGAGTTCGCGATACTACACGTTTCTACCAGTGGAAACGTGATTTTGATTCGCTGATGGCCATAAACGCCGTACCTCGTCTGAATACACTGCGTTTTGGCAATGACCATACTGAGGGTTTAAGACTTGGCAGACCTACTCCATTTGCTCACGTTGCAGATAATGACCTGGCAGTGGGATTGTTTGTTGACTACCTCAGCCATAGCCCGATATGGAAGGAGTGTGTTATAATTATAGTAGAGGATGATGCTCAGAACGGACCCGATCATGTGGATGCTCACCGCAGTCCTGTATATATTGCAGGTGGTTATGTAAAACAGGGATTTGTTGATCACACTGCATATACAACATCTTCTCTTCTGAGAACCATGGAGCTGATACTGGGATTACCTCCGATGAGCCAGTATGATGCATCTGCCACCCCGCTATGGCGTTGTTTTGACAATACTGCTGATCATCCTGCATTCGATGTAAAGCCATGCCAGTATAATCTCGATGAGATAAACCTTACAGAGAGTATATGGCAAAAGAAGAGTGAGAAATTTGATTTCACGAAAGAGGACCGGATAAATGACAGTGATTTTAATGAGGTCATCTGGAAAGCGGTCAAAGGACTGGATTCACCCTGCCCTCCATCAGTACGGGCTGCCTTCTTCATGCAGAATGAAATAGGTGATGACGATGATGATTAGTCATTTCATTTGAGCCAGGGCATTAACCAATTTATCTAAATCGGATGTTGTGGTATATACATTCGGCGTAATTCTGCAACCATGAACATTTGCCCCGTCAATCGGTGCACAATATATCCTGTGTTTTTTCCATAATACATCACCCAGTTCACCGGGCTTCATCCCCTTCACCCCGACATTTGCAATGGCGCACGATCTGGCAGGATCCTCAGGTGTATTCAGAATAACATGCGACATGTTCCTGACCTTATTTGTCCAGTAGTTCTGAATATATCTCAACCTGGCTTCCTTTCTCTCAGCCCCCAGCATATTATAATACTCTATTGCATCTTCAATTGTAAGATCAGTATAAGCAGGATGTGTTCCTATATGGTTAAGCCTCCGGATATCATCAGGACTCATGTCATAGGGAGCTATCAGCGGCCATATTGTACTGATATTCTCCTTTTTCACCCATAACATTCCGGATCCCAGCGGAACGCTAAGCCACTTATGCAGACTGCTGCCATAATAATCACATCCAAGTTCAGGAATAGAGAATTTAAAATGACCTACTGCATGAGCCCCGTCAACCATAACTTTTACTCCCCTGCTGTGTGCCATATCACATATCTTCCTTACAGGCAGGATCTGTCCGGTAAGGTTGATCATATGGCAAATCATAAGAAGTTTTGTTTCAGGTGTGATGGCACTTTCATAGAGTCTTACTATCTCTTCATCTGAAGATGGATGATTAGGCACAGAGACAACTTTATTCACAACTCCGTGTCTCCTGGCTACCTGTTTGAACATGCTTAGCATTGCAGGGTAATCCTGTTCAGCCATCAATGCCTCATCACCCGGTTTCCAGTCAAACCCGCCTATTATTATATCAAGCGATTCAGTGGTATTACGGGTAATAACTACCTCATCTGCAGGAGCCCCGGTAAGTTCGGCAAGTGTTGCAGCCATAGCAGTTTTCTTTTCAAACTGAACGGTTCGCATATAGTACGATGCCTGGTAATTGATATCCCTGATATGTGCAATAAGCCTTTCTAGAGTCTGTTCTGGCAGGAAATTATAATACCCGTTCTCCAGGTTTATCATATCAGGATTCAGCCTGTAACCTTTTCTTATTGTCATCCAGAAATCTTCTTCACTGGCAAGATCTGTTTCCGGAATTTCTGAAACTGAATTTATAAGACCGGCAAACTGTTCAATATTCATCATTGCACCCAGACCAATAAGTCCGGTACTTTTAATAAACATGCGCTTATCCATAACAGAAGATATTAATTAACAGTATATCTTATAAATTTACGAAAAGAATAAATCCATTAAACACAGAGTGCACAAAGAAAAAACAAAGGACGCAGGGTAATTCTCAAATGAATCCTCCTCTGCGCCCTCTGCGTAAAACTTTAGCATCCCGATAGCTATCGGAACGGAATCTGCGGTTAAAAAAGTTTTCTATTTCAGTTTAAACTCCACAGGTACTTTATATCGCACATCAACAGCCTTACCTGACTGTGTTCCGGGTTTCCAGTCGGGCATGCTGCTTATCAGTCTCTTTGCTTCAGCATCTAGAAGCGGATCGACAGATTGCTGAACATCAACATTTTTGATCTTCCCTGAACTGGTTATAAGAAATGTTACATATACCTTCCCTGTTATCTTCTTTTCAGCAGCTTTCCCCGGATATTTCATATTACTATAAATCCATGAGTTCATTGCTGAATTTCCACCCGGAAACTGCGGCAGTTCTTCTACAACAACAAATGAGTCCCTGCCTGATCCGGGTCCCTTAACAAGAGTCTCTCCCTCGTCTTTATCAGGATTATTTTTGTTTAATTCCTGATAATGCTTTTTTGTTGTTATGGATATCACACCGTTCTTCCCTTTCTCTCCATATTTTTCAATAGCTGCATTATCCTTAAATACCTCAACCATATGAATCGATTCTTCAGGTATGGAATGCAGATCGATGTCTGTAACTTTACCATCAAGTACGATCAGGGGAGGCTGTCCGTTTGTTTTCAACTTTTCCATAGGTGGCGGAGGAGGGGGTGGAGGCGGAGCAGCCGGATTTATGAATCTCTCTGAGTTAATAGTATCCAGGTCCATAGAAATGACCATATCAGAGGTAAAAACCGGTTTTACAACCTTTGATTTGTAACCTACATATGATACGGCCAGGGCTCCTCCCTCAGGGATGCTGTTTATTGTGAAGTGCCCACCTTCATCAGTGGTGGTGCCTGTTGTGGTTCCTGTCACAACAATCACTGCTTTTTCCAGTGGTTTACCATTTTCCGACTGAATAATTGTACCTTTTACACTTCTTTCCTGTAATACTGCAGGCTGACCATCATTGGTTAAGTTGCCGGACTCATACCTGTAATCCGGTTTCGCAAAAGCATAAATAATTATTGCAAATACCG